>JACRIT010000048.1 GCA_016215655.1 Acidimicrobiia bacterium | reverse complement strand
TCCGGCTCCCAACCAGCGCGCCGCCCACAGTCCGATGACGAGGGCGACCCCGATGAGCCCGAGTGCGATCGCGTGGTGGACCGAGGTCACCTCCCAGTGGTCACCAGGGAGCCACACCACCGCACCGATGAGGAGAAACTGCGCGGCGACCAATGACCAGGCGGCGGTGCGGTGGGGCACACTCGAAGTATCGCCGCATCTGGCATCGGGTAACGGGCAACGCCCTCCCCCTCCCATCCCTCCCCCCACTCCCGTACCCTCTCGCCGTGGCCACGCTGCACCTGCTCGACGGGACCTACGAGTTGTTCCGCTCGCACTTCGGGGCGCCGCCGCGTACCTCGCCGGACGGGATGGCGATCAGTGCGGTCCACGGGATCATGGCGAGCACGCTTGCCCTGCTCGCCGACGGGGTGACGCATCTCGGGGCGGCCTTCGACACGGTGATCCGTTCGTTCCGCAACGACCTCTACGACGGCTACAAGACCGAAGCCGGGGTGCCCGAGGAGCTGCTCGCCCAATTCCCCATCGCCGAGGACGGGCTGGAGGCGCTCGGGGTGACGGTGTGGCGAATGAAGGAGTATGAGGCTGATGACGCCATCGGTTCGGCGGTGGCGCAATTCGGGGGCGACTTCGAGCGGGTGGTGCTCATGTCTCCCGACAAGGATCTCGCCCAGTGCGTGGTCGGCGATCGCATCGTGTCATTCGATCGCCGCAAGGGCGTCTTCGTCGACGAGGCCGGGGTGTGGGAGAAGTTCGGAGTGGCGCCGGAGTCGATCCCCGACTACCTGGGGCTGGTGGGCGACAGCTCGGACGGGTTCCCCGGGGTACCCGGATGGGGGGCGAAGTCGGCCGCGGTGGTGCTCGCCGAGTACCGGCATCTCGAGAACATCCCGCTCGAGGCGGAGTTGTGGTCCGTACCGGTGCGTGGAGCGGAGCGGTTGGTGTCGGCGTTTCGCCAGCACATGGCCGATGCCTTGCTGTTTCGCTACCTCGCCCGGCTGCGCCCCGACGTGCCCCTCGGCGGATCGTCCGCCGATCTCGAGTGGCGCGGGGTCCCGAAGAAGCGGTTCCTCGAGTTCTGCGATCGCTACGACTTCGGCTCGCTGCGGGACCGCCCCATCCGGTGGCAGTGACCGCGCGCGCTCAGAGTGCGCGCAACGCCGCCCGTGCCGCATGATGACCGCACATCCCGTGGACGCCGGCCCCCGGCGGTGTGGACGCCGAGCAGAGGAAGATGGTCTTGGCCGCACGGTACGGCCGCAACACCTTGGGTCGGGCGAGCAACCCGCGCAGTGACAACTCGCCCCCGGTGATGTCGCCACCGGTTTGATTGGCGTTGTCGGCGGCGAGGTCCGCGGTGTTGCGGCGATTGACCGCCACCACGAGGTCGCCGAACCCGGGGGCGAATCGCTCGATCTGGGCGAAGATCGGGTCGGTCATGTCGCGGTCCGACCCGGACGGCACGTGGCAATAGGCCCAGAGCACGTGGGTGCCGGCGGGAGCCCGTACCGGATCGGCCACCACCGGTTGCGACGCGATGATGAACGGGTGTTCCGGATGCTCCCCGGCCGCCACCATGGCCTCGGCCCGGGCGATCTCCTCGTAGGTGCCGCCGACGTGGATCGTGCCTGCCCGACGGCAGTCGGCGTTCGTCCAGGGGATGGGACCCGAGAGGGCGACATCGACCTTGAACACCCCCGGCCCGGGTCGAAGGCTGCGATACCGCCGGGCCACCCGACCCGGGATGCGGTCGCCGGCGATGCGGGCCGCCGTGCTCGGCAGGGTGTCGAACATGACGACGTGGGTTTCGGGGAGGTCACTCCACTCGATGACCTCGCTGCGGGTGCGGATCTCGCCGCCGAGCGACCGGAGTCGTCGTGCCAGCGCGTCGACGATGGCCCCGGACCCGCCGGCGGCAAACGGCCAGCCGACGGCATGTCCTGCCGCACCGAGGGTGAGTCCGACTCCGGCGGTGGCGATCCGGGTGAGCGGCACCGCGGCATGCCCGGCAAGTCCGCCGACGAGTGCCCGTCCCTGGGGAGTGCGGAACCTGCGTGCCAGCCACGAGGCGGGTTGCAGGGCGAGCCTTCCGAACCGGGCACCGGCGAGGGGATGGCGCAGGGCGGCGAGCGGAGGACCGAGGGCGAAACCGACCGAGTGCTCCCAATGCCGGGCGACGCTGCCGAAGGTGGCGCGGTACGCCGCGGCGTCGTCGCCGAGGCGCGTCGCGGTCTCGGTGGGATCGCGCAGGAGGAGGGCGGCCGAACCGTCGTCGAGGGGGTGAGCCATGGCGATCTCGGGATGTGCCCAGGCGAGGTCGGTGAGGTGCAGTGCCGCCATCACCGGGGAGCCGGCGCCGAGAGGGTGCACCGATGAGCACACATCGTGGCGGACTCCGGGAAGGGTGAGTTCGGCGGTGCGGGCTCCGCCCCCGATGGTCGCCGACGCTTCGAGCACCAACACCCTCTTGCCCGCTTCGGCCAGGGTGACCGCGGCGACGAGCCCATTGGGACCAGAGCCGACGATGACGGCATCGAACATGGGCGAAGCCTACGGCTTCGGGTCCTCGGTCTTCAGCCTTCAGTCGGCGCCCAGGTGCGAGCCCTCTGGCTGATGACTGACGACTGTTGACTTGCCGGACTATGGCTTCGGCATGTCCACGGTCTCGCCCGCGAGTCGCTTGCGCGCCACCCGCGCCGGGAGGATGAGACGAAACCGGGTGGGGAGGTGGGGGCGGAGCCACGTGAGGAATCGCAGGTTGGCGGCAAGCCAGCGGTCCCGGCGGGGGCTCCAGCGGAACCCATAGCGGCGGCGCACCGCATCGGGGAGGGTGCCGATGGCGGCGAAGGAGATGAACTTCCAGATGGGTTTGATGTGGAATGGCACGGGGCCACCCCTGATGAGGTCCGCGACCTCGCGGGCGACATCGGTGACGAGGAGGCGGTCGGAGGCGATCACCCCATCGATGTAGCCGACGAGCCCCTCATAGGTGGACGGGACCCGATCCCGGGGGAGGAGGATGAGCTCGGCGGCGGTGAGATTCTCCTCGTGGAACTGCTGCTTCTCCGCAGCGGTGAGCGGCCCCACCGTCAACTCGTAGAAGATCACCGTGCTCTGTTCGAGACAGGCGTGCACCCAGAGGAGGAGCTCCGGGTCGAGGGCGTCGTACCGCTCGCCGGTGATCTCGTCGATGCCGTTGATCACCGTATGGAGTCGATTGATGCGATCGGCGGCATGCTGCGCCTCGTCGCGGGTGCCAAAGGGGAGGAGCAACTGGAGGGAGAGCGTGCGCAGCAGCCGCGCCCAGGGGTCGCGCCGATACGTGGCGGTCTGTCGGGCGCCCGCCGCCACCAGCGGGTGGGCGGCGTGGAGGAGGAGGGCCCGCACCCCACCGAACAGCACCGTCATTTCCTGGTTCAGCCGCCAGGTCATCGATGCGGGGCCGAAGAAGCCGGGGTCCATCGCCCGGGAAGGTACCTCCCGGTGGGCCGCTACCGGCAGTCGCAGGATTTGATCGGTGCCTAGAGTTCCTGCCGCAGGAGGGGGATTCATCACCGGCACAACCGGGCGTTCGGTGGTTTCGGCGCGTCGACGGATCCATGTCGGCGCCGCCATCTTCTACGCGGCCTTCCTCTACGTGTTCAGCCCGATGAGCCTGGTCGTCATCGGGTGGTTTGCCGACTTCGACGATGCCATCTCGCATCGGGTGCACGAGGTGTCGATCGGGGCACTCTTCACCCTTGGCTTCATCGGTGTGCTCGGCCATCTCCGCAAGACCGGTCGGACCACCGCAGCCGTGCAGGCGATGATCACTCTGTCGCTCGCCGCCGGGGTGATCATCGTGACCACGGGATTCGAACCTCTGGCGCTCGCCTACCTGCTCCCGCCGCTCGGACTCATCGTGCTCGATCCGGAGTGGAGGCGGGTGGCACTGCCGCCATTGCACCGTGAACCGCGTCTGCTGGTGTTCGCAGGACTGTTGCTCGTCATCCTCGGTCCGGATGTGGTCGCCAACTTCGAGAAGGCGCGGCTGCTGGTGCAAGGACACGAGTCCCATTGGGGAGCAATGGCGGCATTCACCATCGCGGTGACCCTGCTGACCTTCGTCGCCGCCATGCGACCGCCGGGATGGCGGGTGGCGGCCTGGTCATCGGTTGCCGCCGTCACGATGTCGGCAGTGGTGTCGATGGCGTTCCGCTATGACGCTTCCGCGCTCGGGGTGTCGAACTCGCTGGGGGCGCTGTTGTGGGCCGGCGGGTTCGCCGCCACGGTGCTCATCGTCGGGGCGCGCGCTCCCCATCGGATCCCGCAACGCCGTCGTGACGATCGGATGGTGGCCGGGGTCGCCGCCGCGGTGGCCCGTGCCACCGGATGGCGAGTCGGATGGGTGCGCACCGCCTTTGCGATCCCGGTCCTCGGTGGAGCCGCCTACGGCGTGCTGTGGATCGCGCTCCCCACCGACTCCGGCTCGGGCCGTCCCCGGTCACGGAGTCTGCTCCTGGCGATCGTTCTCGCCGGGGGGGTGTCGGGGATCGTCACCGGTGGTGTGGCCGGGCGGATCCTGCTTCCCCTGGTGATGTTGGGCACGATCGTCGCGCTCGGGATGTCACCCATCGCGGCACTACTGCGCCGCCGCCTTCGTGTCAGGGTGGTGGCTGCCCGCGTGGCCGCCACGTTCGGTCTCGGCCTCGCCCTCATCGCCGTGGCCATCGTGTGGATGGCCGATGACTTCTCGGCGCCGGACGTCCCCCATCGCATCGAGAGCGAGTCGTTCCAGTATTGCGCCTCGTGCCATGCCGTCCCGGGCGCCGCCCGCGGCGCCCCGGTGCACGAGGACATCTTCGAGCACTCCGGTGGCGAGTTGTGTGTGAACTGCCACTCGCACCTCCCTCCCTCGTCGACGACGCCTTCGGCTTCATGGTGGCTGCCCCTCGAAGGCGGGAGCCCATGATGACGGCGCGCCTGGCGGCACGGGTGGGGGCCGGCGCCGCGGCACTGGCCGTGGTGGTGGTGGGGATCGCCGGGTTCATCGCCTACTTCGCCGCGGACGCCCGCATGCTCATCGTGGAGCAGGGGCCGTTGTCGCTCCAGCCCCAGGTGGCCGATGAGCTCGGGTTGTTCTTCGAGGGGACGATGATCCGCGCGGGTCAGATCGCCGTGCATCTGCTCGGGGTGGGCGTGTTCTGGGCGACCGGGTTGCTCATCCTGTTGCGGGGCCGGCAAGCACCGATGCGGGTCACCACGTCGCTCACCCTGCTCCTGGTCGGTGCCGCCCTGTTCTCACCGCTTTCGGTGCTCGAAGGGGGTTGGGAGGCGGCGGGATCGTGGATCGGAACCCTGCGCCCCGGGCCGGTGTTGTGGCGGTCCGCCGCCGGCATGGCGGTGCTGCTGTTCGCCCTGGTGTTCCCCGACGGGCGGCCGCTGGGCCGGTGGTGGTCGGTGGCCGTCGGCGTCTTCGGCCTCCACATGCTGATGTGGGCGGCGTTGCCCGGTACCTGGCTCGATCCGCGGGAGTGGCCCGCCGCGGCCGCGGTCGGCTGGACGGTGCTTCCCGGCCTGGGGGCGGTGGCGGCACTGATCGTCCGCTACGCCAGCATCGACGCCGAGCGTCGCTCGCAGATCCGGCTGGTGGTGGTGGCGTTCTCGGCGACGGTGGCCACGATCCTGGCGTTCTGGGCCCTTCAGCCGCGCCTCGAAGAGGGGCTCTTCGACCTCGTGCTTGCCACCCGGCGCCTCGAAGCCCTTCACGATCTCAATCTCCTCTTCCTCCTCACCGTCGCCCTGCTGCTCCTTCCCGTGGCGGTGGGGATCTCGGTGGTGCGATACCGCCTGTGGAATCTCGGGTTGCTCGCCAACCGGGCACTCGTCTACGGCGCACTCACCGCGGTGGTGGCGGGGACGTTCCTCGTCGGCCTGGTGGGTCTCGGCAGCCTCCTCGCCGGTACCGTCGGAGGGGGCCGGGGGGTTGCCGGGGTGATCACGGGAGTCGTGCTCGCCCTCGTCTTCCAGCCGGTGCGCCGGCGGGTGCAGGCCGCGGTGGATCGTCGCTTCTATCGGGAGAAGTACGACACCGAGCAGGCCGTGGATCGTTTCACGCGCGAGGTCACCGACCTCGTTCGACCCGTCTCGATCGCGGCTGCGCTGGGAGCGGTGCTCCGGCAGACCGTGCAGCCCACCGCATCATGGGTGGAGTTGCGCGATCCACCGACCGACTCGGCGTCGATCGAGCCGATCGACCGGAAGGGCGACGACCCCGGTCACGCCTCGTGGCCCGACGGTGCCGAGCTCATGGTGCCCCTCGTCGCCCAGGGGAAGCCGGTGGGAGCGGTGTTCCTCGGCCCGCGCAGGTCGGGCCGCCCCTATGCCGGGCTCGATCGCCGCCACCTGGAGCGGATCGCCGCAGCAGCGGCGCCGGCGGTGCGCGTGGGGCAGCTCGTCGAGGAGCAGGAGCATCTGGCGGTCGAGCGGGCGCGCCTCGATGGTGAGCTGGCCGTGGCCCGCACCATCCAGCGCGATCTGCTGCCGCACCACCTCCCCACGCTCGCGGGGTGGCGCTTCGCCGCCCGCTACGAATCGTCACGCGAGGTTGGCGGGGACTACTACGACGTCCTTCCGTTCGATGATGGGCGGTACGGCCTTCTCGTCGCCGACGTCTCCGGCAAGGGCGTCCCGGCAGCCATCATCATGGCCACCTGTCGTGCGGTGGTCCGTTCGGTCGCCGACACGCTGTCCGATCCCGCCGAGGTGCTGCGCCGGGTGAATGAGCGGCTCACCGCCGACATGACGCCGGGGATGTTCGTCACCTGCTTCTACGGCGTGCTCGATCCGGTGGCGGGAACCCTGTCGTTCGCCAACGCCGGACATCCCCTCCCAGCGGTGAAGCTTCCCGGGGGCGGCGCCGAGGAACTGCGCGCCACCGGCATGCCCTTCGGATGGATGGAGGACGCCACCTATGACACCGTCGTCCGCCATCTGCCGGAGGGGGCGGTGGTGGTGATCGCCTCCGACGGCGTGATCGAGGCCCGGGACACCCGTGGAGAGTTCTGGGGAACCGCGCGATTCATTGCTGCCGTGGCCGGGGCCGACGGCCCCGAGGTGATCGATCGGATCATCGAGGCGCTGCGAGCCCACTGCGCTCCGTCCACCGACCTCGGCGACGACGTGACCCTGCTCGCCCTCGCCCGGGCCTGAGTTCCGGCGCCAGAGACTCAGAGGCTGGGCGTCTGCTTCACCTCGAGCCGGGTGATGCGACGCCCGCGCAGGCCGACGACCCGCATCGAGTGGCGTCCGAAGGTGACCGTGTCGCCGATCTGGGGCATGCGCCCGAGCAGTCCCAGCACCATGCCGGCGGCGGTGGTCCACTCCGAGTCCTCGAGGGGCGTGTCGAGCAGGTCGGCGAGATCGGTCACCGGGATCGAGGCGTCGACCATCCAGGAACCGGGACCGATTTCGACGACGTCGGGGATGGCGGGCTCGTCGGTGATCGAGCCGAGCATCTCCTCGGCGATGTCCTCGATGGTCACCATGCCTGCGGTGCCGCCGTACTCGTCGACCACGACCGCGATGTGCGTTCCCGAGGCTTGCATGTCGGTGAGAAGGCCGAGGATCCGCTTGCTCTCCGGAACCACGAGCGGGGGATCGGCCAGCACCCCGGCGGTGACCAGGTCACGCCGCGCCTCGGGGATGCGGAGCAGGTCGCGCACCACCACGACACCGGTGATGCTCTCCGGGGTGCCGCTGTACACGAGCAACCTGCGGTGGCCGGCGTCGAGGGCCACGTCGATAGCCTGGCGCGCCGTGGCGTTCTCGTCGATGGCGACGATGTCGGGGCGGGGCACCATGATCCCGTCCACCTGGCGATCTCCGAACCGGAACGCTCGCTCGATCAACTCCAGATCGTGGGTGGTGATCTGGCCTTCGAGGGCGGCGCGCGTGGCGAGAAGGCGCAGCTCGTCCTCGGTCACCGTCGGTGAGGCCCCGACCGTCTTTCCCGGCATCTGCAGGTCGGCCACCACGACCAGGATGCGAACCAGGGGGCGGAACACGAACTCGATGACCATGAGGGGAAACGAGAGAGCGAGCGCGACGCGATCAGGATGCCGCACCGCGAATGTCTTGGGGATCGCCTCCGCGTAGATGAAGAGAACAAAGGTGAGAACGGCCGATGCCAACGTGACGCCGATCGGGCCGAACCATCGATCGGCGAGGATGCCGGCGACCGTGGCGGCTCCGATCTGCGACAGCAGGGCCACGAGGAGGATGGCGTTGAGTACCTCGGTGAGGCGGTTGGTGAGCGCCTTGAGGCGTTGTGCCCGCCGACTCCCTGCCGACGCCAGGGCCTGGACTCGGACCGCCGGAATGCGAAGAATCGCGGCCTCGGCGGCAGCGTCTCCTATTGCGAACACGAAGGTCACCGCCAAGGTGATCAGGAGAGGCAGGTCGCGGTCGAGAACCATGGACCGCGGATTCAAGCAGGCACCCCGCCCCAGGTGGCCGAAGACCGCTGAACTGTTCGTGGCTCGAGTGCGCCACGTCCCGCACGTGGATGATGCTGGGGCTGACCAGCCCCAGGGCTGGAGTCTCCGGGCTCCGGTCGGTGTCGGGGGCGCCGATTCAAGATCGCCGTCTCCACGTCCGATGAGTGGTCAACATGACCGCCGTACGGGCTTGGGGACGAATATCGGTCGCGGCTGCGGCCGTCCTCCTCCTCGGCGCGCTTCCGAGCGCTTCCGCCACGTCGGCCGTGGCGCGCGTCGATCTTGCCCTGGAAGCCCAGCAGTTCGTCTACGAGCTCAATCGAGCCCGATGGGACCCGGCCCGGTTTGCCCTCGAGTCCGGGAGTTCGATGCCCGCGGTCCTGCCCGCTCCACCGGTGGCACTCCAGGCCCAGTTGGGGCAGTCGAGCACCCTCAAGGCCAACGAGATGGCCAGGTACTCGTACTTCGGCCATCACAGCCCGATCACCGATTCCTGGCCGAACGCCCTGGTGCGCGGCACCGGCTATCCGCTCCCGGCGGACTGGCCCGACACCGCCAACTTCGTGGAGTCGCTCCACGTCGGAAGCCCCGATCCCTATGCGGTGTTGAGAAGCTTCGCCGAGTCGCCGACCCACCGGGTACATGTCTTCGGTGAGCGAGGCTTTGGCACCTACACCGAGATCGGTGTGGGCCACAGCACGAGTGACGACTATTGGGCGGTCCACCTGGCGCGTCGGGGCACTCCGCTTCTGGCCGTGACCGGCGTGGTGTTTGCCGACCGAGACGGTGACGGGCGAATGGACCCTGGCGAGGGCCTACCGGGTGTCATTGTGACCCTGGGCGACGCGCAGGCGCAGACCAATGCTGGCGGGGGGTATGCCTTGCCGTTGCAGCCAGGACCCACAGTGATCCGTGCCACGATCGAGGGGGCGACCATCGAAGGACGGTTCGAGGCAGGCGAGTACTCGATCGGGGTCGACTTCATCGCCGGTCGGGATCGCCCGGTGGTGCGCGCCTACGAGTTGTGCGAAGGCAGGGCCCCGACCATCTTGGGCACCGATGGTGACGACGCACTCGTCGGGACGCCCGGAACCGACGTCATCGACGGTCTCGGGGGCAACGATGTGATCGATGGCCGGGGCGGCGACGACATCATCTGCCGCGGGCCGGGACGCCCTCAGGGTGGAGACATCGGAAACGGTGGCGCGAGCCGCAGATCCTGGGTGCACAGGCTTCTGGCGGCTTGGGATCGGTAGGAGGAGAGAGGTCGCGGAGCGCCCGCTCCGCTTTCGGCAAGGGACCTTCAGGGGGTCACGAGTCTGGGTGGGCCCTGGGGACGTCGGGCTAGCGGTCGCGGCGCGACCCGATGTGCCGCGACCTCGCCGATTGGGACAGGGGTAGAGCCCCGACCGCACTCGAGCGATGTGTGCCCTTCCCCGGTGGTCTAGCGTCGGGACCATGAAATTCGGAGCTTTCGTTCCCCAAGGTTGGCGAATGGACCTCGTCGGGGTGCCCGTGGCGCAGCAATGGCCCACGATGCTCGCCGCGGCGAAGCGCATCGAACGGCTCGGCTACGACACCGCCTGGGTATACGACCACTTCCACACGGTGCCGCTTCCTACCCAGGAGGCGACCTACGAGTGCTGGACCCTCATGGCGGCGCTGGCGGCCACGACGGATCGGGTGCGTCTCGGTCAGATGTGCACCTGCAACTCCTACCGGAACCCGGCGTACCTCGCCAAGGTGGCGAGCAGCATCGACGTCATCTCCGGAGGACGCCTCGAGTTCGCCATCGGCGCCGGCTGGTACGAGCACGAGTACCTCGCCTACGGGTACCCGTATCCGAGCGACGGCACCCGCATCGCCCAGCTCGACGAGGCGGTGCAGATCATCAAGAAGATGTGGACCGAGGACGAGGCGACCTTCACGGGGAAGCACTTCTCGGTGAAGGGGGCGATCAACCAGCCGAAGGGCCTGCAGACCCCCCATCCGCCGCTGTGGATCGCCGGAGGCGGCGAGAAGAAGACCTTGCGGATCGTCGCTGCCTACGCCGACTTCGCCAACTTCGCCGGGACGGTGGAGACCTTCACGCAGAAGAGCCGGATCCTCGACGAGCACTGTGCCGCGGTGGGCCGCGACCCGGCGGAGGTGGGGCGCACCGTGCACATGTTCGTCACGGTGGGAACCGACGAGGCCGACCTTCGCGCGAAGGTGGAACGCGCCGCGGCCCAGATCGGCAGATCGGTCGACAAGTACCTGGCCAGCCCGCAGACGATCGCCGGCACGCCGCAGCAGGTGATCGACACGCTGGGTGCCTTCCGCGACGCCGGCGCCATGCACCTCACCGGCTACTTCGCCGATGTGGTGTGGGGCGACTCGCTGGAGGTGTTCGCCGCAGAGGTGATGCCACACCTGCGGTGAGCGGGCAGCCAGGAGTCATCGGTCATCAGTCATCAGTCATCAGCCCGAGGCGCGCAGGATCGCTCGAGCGCGGTTCTGGCTGAGGACTGAAGACTGAGGACCGAAGACCCAGAATCCGATGACCGATTGATCGCACCGGGCTTCGCCCGGTACCCTTCCCCCCGTGCCCGCCATTTCCGTACGCGGACTGGTCAAGGCCTACGGGGCCGTCGAAGCGGTGCGGGGGATCGACCTCACCGTGGAGACCGGCGAGGTCTTCGCGTTGCTCGGGCCCAACGGGGCCGGGAAGACCACCACCGTCGAGATCCTCGAAGGACACCGTCAGCGCACGAGTGGCGAGGTGTCTGTGCTCGGCGTCGATCCCACCGATGCCGGACGGGGGTTCCGGGAGCGGATCGGCATCGTCCTCCAGACCTCCGGGATCGACCGGGAACTCACCGTGCGCGAGACGCTGCGTCTCTACAGCGCGCTGTATCCGAAGCGGCGTCCCATCGACGAGGTCATCGAGATCACCGGTCTCACCGAGAAGGCCGATGCCAGGGTGAAGACCCTGTCGGGGGGCCAGCGGCGGCGCGTGGACCTGGCGCTCGGCATCGTCGGCGATCCCGACCTCATCTTCCTCGACGAGCCCACCACCGGATTCGACCCTTCGGCGCGGCGTAAGTCCTGGGAGCTGATCTCCAGCCTGCGCACCCTGGGCAAGACGATCCTCCTCACCACCCACTACATGGATGAGGCGCAGAACCTGGCGGATCGGGTGGCGGTGATCGCCGACGGCGTGATCGTGGCCTCCGGCACCCCGGACACGCTCGGCGGGCGGGAGGCCGGCAAGGCGGTGGTCGCCTTCCGGGGAATGCCCGGACCGCGCCCGCCCACCCCCTTCGGCGTGGCCGCGGGCGCCGACGGGTTCGTCCGGGTGGAGGTGGAGGACCTTCCCGCGGCGCTGCACGCGCTCACCGGCTGGGCACTCCAGAACCGGTTGGCGCTGGACGGCCTCACGGTGACGCGCCCTTCGCTCGAAGACGTCTATCTGCACCTGACGCGGGAGGAGTCCAATGGCTGAAGGCCGCACCGCGACCGCGGTGCTCACCTGGCAGCAGGTCCGGTATCAGAACCGGCTGTTCTGGCGCACCCCGGTGGCGGCCTTCTTCACGATCGCCTTTCCGCTCATGTTCCTGCTGCTCTTCTCGGTGATCTTCGGAACCGGGACCTTCGAGATCACCGGACGCGGGGTGTACTCGGTGGCCCAGTTCTACGCGCCTGCCCTGGCGGTCTTCGCCGCCGCCTCGGCCACCTACACGAACATCGGGGTCGGCACTGCCATCTCCCGCGACGAGGGCATCCTGAAGCGGTTCCGGGGGACCCCGCTGCCGGCGTGGACGTACATGGCGGGGTTGATCGGCTCGGGGGTGTGGATCGCCTTCATCGCCACCCTGGTGATGATGAGCGTCGGGATCGTCTTCTTCGACGTGAACATCGAGGTCGCCAAGCTCCCGGCGGCGCTGCTCACCTTCATCACCGGAACCGCCTGCTTCGCCGCCCTCGGCCTGGCCCTGGCCGCCGCCTCGCCCACCGGGGACTCGGCTCCCGCCATGGCCAACGCCACGATCCTTCCCCTGGCGTTCCTCTCCGACGTGTTCATCGCCATCGACGATCCCCCTGAATGGCTCACCGCGGTGGGCAACTTCTTCCCGCTGCGCCACTTCGTCCAGGCCTTCCAGGACGCCTTCCATCCCCTCACCGAGAGCCCGGCGTTTCGCTGGGAGCACCTCGGGGTGATGGCGACATGGGCCGTGGTGGGGACCTTGCTCGCCCTGAAGTTCTTCACCTGGGAGCCGCGCGAGGGCGGATCCGGCAGGCGTCGCCGGCGCGGCCGCTCCGGTGGCGGGGAGCCCGCGGCGAGGGAGTAACTTTCACCCTCGCTGTCGTCACCAGGGAGGGCACGCCGTGAACGCTGCCGTCAGGGTCGAGAACGCAGTGAAGATCTACGGCGAGGGAGACACCCGTGTCACCGCCCTCGATGATCTCACCGTGTCGTTCGAGCGGGGGAAGTTCACTGCCATCATGGGTCCCTCGGGCTCGGGGAAGAGCACGCTGCTGCACTGTGTGGCGGGCCTCGACTCGCTCACCGATGGGTGCGTCTACATCGGCGACGTCTGCCTGGGCGACCTGTCGGACAAGGCGCTCACGCTGCTGCGACGGGAGAAGGTGGGGTTCATCTTCCAGTCGTTCAATCTGATCCCCACCCTCGATGCCGAGGAGAACATCACCCTCCCCATCGACATCGCCGGCAACGATCCCGATCGGGCATGGTTCGACACCGTGGTGGACACGGTCGGACTGCGGGACCGGTTGTCGCACCGGCCCAGCGAACTGTCGGGCGGCCAGCAGCAGCGGGTCGCCGCGGCGCGGGCGCTCGTCTCCCGCCCCGAGATCATCTTCGCCGACGAGCCCTCGGGGAATCTCGACTCCAAGTCGAGCGCCGAGCTGCTCGGAGTCATGCGCCGCGCCGTGGACGAGTTCGGCCAGACGATCGTCATGGTGACCCATGACGCCCACGCCGCCTCATACGCCGATCGGGTGGTGTTCCTCGCCGACGGCAAGCAGTCGGGGGAACTGATCGACCCCACCGCCGATCGGATCCTCGAGCACCTGAAGTCCCTGGGGGGCTGAGGTGCTGAGACTCGCCCTCAAGGGCGTGCTCGCCCACAAGGTGCGGCTGGCGATGACCGCGCTGGCGATCGTGCTCGGTGTCGCCTTCGTCGCCGGCACCTATGTCTTCACGGACAGCATCAAGTCCTCGTTCTCCGACCTGTTCGACGAGGTCAACTCCGGTGTCGATCTGTACGTGAGCGGGGTCTCCGAATTCGGGTTCACCAACCCGCTGATCGATGAGGGACTGCTCGATCAGGTGCGAGAGCTCCCCGGCGTGGTGGTGGCCGCTCCCAGCGTCGAAGGCATCGCCCAGATCGTGCTCCCGCCGCCGTGTGAGAAGGGCCCGGATGCCGACTTCACCCGGCCGTGTCCCATCGGAGGCAACGGACCGCCGACCCTCGGGTTCTCCTATTCGGGAATGGCTGAAGACATCACGCCGCTGCGGGTACGCGATGGCGACTGGCCGCGAGCCGCCGACGACGTGGTGATCGATGCGTTCGTCGCCGAGAACAACAACCTCCTGCTCGGGGCGATCGTGGACATCATCACCCCGGTCGGGGTGGAGCCGTTCCGCATCTCGGGCATCGCCACCTTCGGCGACGCCGACAACCTCATGGGGGCGACCGTCACGGTCTTCGAGTTCGAGACCGCGCAGCGGATCTTCGAGGCCGACGGGAAGATCAACTCGATCGCCATCGTCCTCGATCCCGCGGTCGATGCCACGGTGGTGCAGGCCCAGATCGCATCTTTCCTGCCCGAAGACGCCGAGGTGATCACCGGCCAGGATCAGAGCGAGAACGACCTCGCAGAGTTCGGACAGGGTCTCGGGTTCATCAACACGATCCTGCTCGTCATCGCCGGGGTGGCGGTCTTCGTCGGCGCGTTCCTCATCCAGAACACCTTCCGCATCATCGTCGCCCAGCGCACCCGCGAGTTGGCGCTGCTGCGCGCCGTGGGCGCCACCTCCCGCCAGGTCACGGTGATGGTGGTGATCGAGGCACTCGCCGTCGGCGTCATCGCCTCGATCGTCGGCATCGGTGCCGGGATCCTCATCGCCATGGGATTGCGCAGCGCCTTCTCCGCATTCGGATTCGGCATCCCGTCCAACGCCATGGTCGTCGCCCCCCGCACCATCGTCGTCGGGATGCTCGTCGGGATCATCGTCACCCTGGTGGCGGCGCTGGTCCCGGCCCGCAAGGCGGCCAAGGTGCCGCCGGTGGCCGCACTGCGCGAGGTGGAGGCGCCCGTGCGATCGCTCGCCCGCCGCCTGGCCATCGGGGTCGGTGTCACCGGCGCCGGACTGCTGCTGCTCGCCGTGGGACTCATCGCGAAGTTCGACAACGCCCTCGCCGTCGTCGGCGCCGGGGCGGTGATCACCTTCGTCGGGGTATCCCTGCTGGCCCCCCTGGTGGCCCGCGCCTTTGCCCGGTGGGCGGGGGCACCGATGAGCCGGCTCGGCATCACCGGAACGCTCGCCCGCGGCAACGCCATGCGCCAGCCGCGTCGCACCGCCTCCACCGCTTCGGCCTTGATGATCGGTGTCGCCCTGGTGACGGTGATCGCCGTGTTCTCCGCCTCCGCCAAGGCCGCGGTGGCGTCGGCGTTTCGCGACAGCTTCTCAACGGAGTTCCAGGTGCGGCTTGCCGGCTTCAACGATCCCCGCGTCACCGGATTGCCGCCGTCGCTGGCCGAGGAGTTGCGGGCCCTGCCCGAACTGGACGTGGTGGTGCGCGACCGGTTTGGCGACTTCCGCTTCGACGAGAACTCGCCCGAGCAGTTCCTGCTCGCCATCGACGGGCCCTACTCCCGCGTCGTGAAGATGGAGATGTCGGCGGGATCGATGGACGATCTCGGACCCGGTACGGCCGTGCTCTCCAAGGTCGACGCCGATCGCCTGGGCCTCTCCGTGGGCGATGAGGTGAGCGTGCAGTTCGCCTCGCTGGTGACAGCTCGGCTCGAGGTGGTGGGCATCTTCGACGACGAGACCGTCGGGGTGCCCCTCATCATCGACTTCACCACCTTCGAGCAGTACATCGACTTCCACCTCGATCGCTTCATCTACATCAAGGTCGCGGAGGGGGTCGATCTCGAGGTGGCGCGGGACGCCATCGCCGCGGTCACGGATGGGTACCCGAATGCCACCCTCACCGACACCGAAGAGCTGATCGGCGACATCGAAGCCCAGATCGACGGCCTCCTCAACCTGCTCGTGGTGCTGCTCGGCTTCGCCATCATCATCGCCCTCATGGGCATCGTGAACACGCTGGCGCTGTCGGTGGCGGAGCGCAAGCACGAGATCGGTCTGCTGCGCGCCGTCGGCATGTCCCGGCGGCAGGTGAAGCGGATGATCCGCTGGGAGGCAGTGCTCATCGCCATCTTCGGCGGGGTCCTCGGCCTGATCGTGGGGGTGGTGCTCGGCTCGGCGGTGGTCCTCGCCGTCGGTCAAGGCCTGGAGCTGGCCCTTCCCGTGGTGCAGCTGGCCATCTACCTCGTGGTGGCGGCACTTGGCGGCGTCCTCGCCGCCATCCTGCCCGCCCGCCGCGGTGCCCGCCTCGACATCCTCGAGGCGATCGCGTACGAGTAGCCCTGCGGTGTAGCGTGCCCGCAAGCGGCGCGCGCTGACGCCGTCGATGGGGAGGAAGCCGCCGTGTCGAGATCGACGCACCGATTCGAGCGGCTCGTGGTGCGCCTCCTCCTTCTGCTCGTGGCGCTCCTGATCACTGCCGTCGTCTTTGTGGTGGCGACCTGGCCCGGTGACGGCGGGATCTTCGGCCTGGGGGCGGGATGATCATCGACGACGACGGCGAATCGGCGCGGCGCCGGCTCATCCTCGGCCTGCTCGGGGCTTCGCTGGTGCTGACGGCGATGCTGCTCGGCCTGGTGTGGTTGCGTGCGCACTGTGAGGACTGCGATCCGGCCACGGTCGCCGACGAGACGACCACCACGGTGCCCACCACGGTGGCCACCACGACCACCACGGTGACCAGCACGACCGTCCCGGCCCCGAGCACGTCGGTGCCGCCGCTCACGGTCGGGGAGTACTGCGTGACCGGCGTCGCCTCCTCCGAGGCGCTCAACGTGCGCTCCGGTCCCGGGGAGACGAACCCGGTGATCGGCACCTTCCCCTTCGACGCCACCGGGATCCTCGGCACGGGAGAGGCCGAAGAGGACGAGCGGGCTCGACTCTGGTACGAGGTGCTGTTCGAAGGGGCCTTCACCGGCCGGGCATGGGTGGCGTCGTGGCTGCTCGTCGAGGCACCGTGCGGCCCCTACGTCGCCTTCGACGTGGTGGTGTCGGACAACGGCCTGGAGATCGAGTTCGATCCGGGGGAGTGGAACCCGAGCGACCAACCCCTCGCCTGCGGCGGCGATGATGCCTGCTTCGTCAACCGCGACACCGACGATCGTCGCAGCCTGGCGCTGGCACCCGACGCCGCGGTGTACCTCGTCGGCCGCGACCTCGGCGACGTCGGCCCCCTTTCGCCGGCGGAGTTCGCCGACTACCTCGCCGGCGGCGGATACGACTCGATCCTCCACCTCTACGAACCGAGCTACCCGTGCACCACCACCTGCGCCACCAGCCCCCGGTACGGGCAGCCCTATCACCTGTTGGTCGAAAACGGCGTGGTGGTGCGCATCGAGCAGGTCTATACCCCCTGATCCACCGAGGCAGGGCGAAGTCGGTAGCCTCCGGGGTCCGACGCCTCGAGGGAGCCCCATGACCGACACGCCGCTGCCCGTCTCGCCACCGCATGCCCAGGCGCGCTTCGAGGTGCTTCAGGAGAAGCTGGTCCCGCTGTGGCGTTCCATCGAGAAGATGAATCAGGATCCACAGACGATCGTGGTGATCCCCTCGATCTCCCTCGACAAGACCGAGGGCTCACCGATCGCCATGCAGCCCTACGAGGAGCGGTATCTCTTCCTGCTCCTCCTCCTGCGCCAGCCGCGGGCGCACCTCATCTACGTCACCTCGCAGCCGATCCTCCCCAGCGTGATCGACTACTACCTGGATCTGCTTCCCGGAGTCATCCCCAGCCATGCCCGGCAACGGCTCACCACCTTCCCGATCCTCGACGGCGGTGATGAGCCGCTGTCGCTGAAGCTGCTGCAACGGCCGCGGATGATGGAGCGGCTTCGTTCGCTGATCCCGGATCCCGACCGGGCCCACATGGTGCCCTACAACACCACCGAGCTGGAGCGCGATCTGGCGGTGCGTCTCGGGATCCCGATGTATGGCGCCGACCCGCGTCACTTCCCGCTGGGCACGAAGAGCGGCTGCCGGAGGCTCTTCGCCGAGGAGGGGGTGTCGCACCCGATCGGGGTGGAGAACCTGCGCAGCATCGACGAGGTGGTCGACGCCATCGTCGGACTCCGCAAGCAGAAGCCGTCGCTGGCGCAGGTGATCGTCAAGCTCAACGAGGGCGTGTCCGGCGAGGGCAACACGGTCGTCGATCTCGCCTCGGTGCCGGCGTCGGGGAGCGCCGGCGAGCGCGAGGCGGTGGCGAAGGCAGTGGCGGCGATGCAGTTCGAGTTGGCCGATGCCACCTTTGCCGGATACGCCGCCAAACTCGCCGAGCGGGGCGGCATCGTCGAGGAGCGCATCCAGGGCACCGATTTCAAGAGCCCGAGCGTGCAGTTGCGGGTCACCCCGTTGGGCAAGGTCGAGGTGCTCTCCACCCACGACCAGTTGCTCGGTGGCCCCAGCGGCCAGTCGTATCTCGGCTGCATCTTCCCCGCCAACACCGAGTACGCCGCCACCATCACCCGCGAGGCGGCCAAGGTCGGCGCCCGGCTGGCGAAGGAGGGCGTGATCGGCCGATTCGCCCTCGACTTCGTGACCGTTCGCAACGCCAAAGGCGAGTGGGAGGCGTACGCCATCGAGATCAACCTGCGCAAGGGCGGGACCACCCATCCCTTCCTCACCCTGCAGTTCCTCACCGACGGCACCTACGACCCGGAGACGGCGATCTTCACGGCCCCGTCGGGCAAGCGGAAGCACTTCATCGCCAGCGACCACGTCGAGTCGCCGGACTACCGCGGTCTCACCCCGGACGATCTGTTCGACATCGTCGTCCGTCACGGACTGCACTTCGACCAGTACCGCCAGACCGGGATCGTCTTCCACATGATGGCGGCGCTCACCGAGTCGGGTCACGTGGGGATGACCGCGGTGGGCGATTCGGCGGAGGAAGCCCGGGCGATGTACGACCGGGCGGTGGCGGTCCTCGACGAGGAGGCGGCCGCGGCGATGGCCGAGCGTCCGCTTCCGGCGCGCTAGTCGTGCGCCGACTCGTCGTGGTCCTCGTGGTCGCCGCCGCGGCCTGCCGCGGAGGCGGGGAGGACGGTGCCACCACCACCCAGGCGCCACCGACCAGCGAGGCATCGACCACGACGCTGCCGCCGCCGACGACGCTGCCGGCGACGGGGTGCGATGGCGCCCACATCGTCCCCGGTTTCGAAGTCACCTGCGAAGTGCCGGGTTGGCCAGACAGACTCGTCGACGTCCACGTGCCTGCGGGATACGACCCCGGCCAGACCTGGCCGGTGGTGGTGGCCTTCCACGGCGGTGGAGGCAACCGCGAGGCGACGATGCGCACCACCTGCCCCGATGGCGATCTCCGGGATCCGGGCTGCCTCGATGCTCTCGGCGACCGCGAGGGATTCTTCACGATCAGTCCGGATGGCGTCCCGGCTCGTGAAGGCGGCCGGGTGCGCACCTGGAACGCCGGGGGGAGCGGCGACCTCGACTGTGTCGCCGGCACCGCCTGCGAGGTCGAGTCCGACGATGTCGCCTACACCCGCGACTTGCTCGACATGCTGGCCGCGCACTACGCCATCGAGGAGCGGGTCATTGTCACCGGGCTCTCCAACGGCGGCGCCATGGCCCATCGCCTCGGCTGCGACCTCGCCGACCGCGTTCGAGTCGTGGCGTCGGTGTCGAGCGGCAACCAGCAGCCGGGGTGCGTCCCGTCGATGCCGGTGTCGGTCATCCAGATCCACGGAACCGACGACGACAACTGGCCGTACGAGGGCGGGCACCTCGGTCGCCTCGGTGGTGAGGCCCGGGTGGTGGGCGCCGAGGACTCCATTGCCGGCTGGGCCACCACCCTGGGCTGCGATGCGGAGGTGGAGAGTGCCATGCCGGACCTTGCCGATGACGGGATGACCTCGACCCGGTTCGATCGGGCGTGCGCCGACGGGCAGCGGGTCACGTTGATCCGCATCGACGGCGGTGGTCACACCTGGCCGCAGGGTCACCAGTTCGCCGATGCCAGCCGCATCGGCGGCGTCACCCAGGACTTCGCCGCCAACGGGGTGATCTGGGAGTTCGCCGGCGGGTAGGGGGTGGGTTGTCGCACTCCGGCGCGACAATGCCTCCATGTGCGGCCGTTTCGTTCAGGCGCAGAGTGCCCAGTCGTACGCCGCCCACTTCGGGGCGGTGGTGTCGCTCGACGAGCAGGTGAAGCCGTCGTGGAACGTGGCGCCGACGGATCGGGTGTACGCGGTCGCCGAGCACGATGGCTCCCGGCTGCTCGGGGCCTTTCGCTGGGGACTGATCCCGTGGTTCGCCAAGGATGCGAAGATCGGCTCGCGTCACATCAACGCCCGTGCCGAGACCGCGGCCACTGCGGCGAGCTTCAAGGACTCGTTCGCTCGCAAGCGCTGTCTCATCCCCGCCGACGGCTTCTACGAGTGGGAGAAGTTCGCATCCGGAGGCAAGTTGCCCCACTTCATCCACCACGGTGATGGCACCCCGTTGGCGCTCGCCGGGTTGTGGTCGTCGTGGAAGGCGCCGGATGGGGAGCGGGTGACCTCGTGCACGATCATCACCACCCGTCCCAACGAACTGGTCGGCCCCATCCACGACCGCATGCCCGTGGTCCTTCCCCGGGAGTCGTGGGACCGCTGGTTGTCCCGCGAGGTCGTCGATCCGACCGAGCTCACCCCGCTGCTCGCCCCCGCCGCCGACGGCACCCTCATCGAACACCCGGTCTCGACGCTGGTGAACGATGTGAAGAACAACTACGCGGAGTGCATCGCGCCCCTGCGATGAAGTCTTCAGTCCTCAGTCTTCAGCCCGACTCGCCTCTGGCTGAGGACTGACGACTCACGACTGATGACTCCGCCGCACCGGCACCGAATGCTCCCAGTCCGCCAGCAGGGTGCGCAGCGCGGAGACGAACGACAGCGGTTGGTCGAGGATGAGGTGGTGGTGGGCTTCGGGGATGGTCACCACCGGCGACACCCGGCCCATCAGCTCGTACATGTACGCCGCGGTGTCGGGGGGCACCACCACCGAGTGCTCGCCGCGCAGCACCGCCACCCGGCACTTCACCGCGGCCAGCTGGTCGTGCATCGCCACCAGGGTGTAGGTGAAGAGGTGGGGATCGAACTTCCAGGTCCAGCCCGCCGGTGTCTCGTGCAGCGAGTTGCGGGCGACATGCTCCAGCATCCACGGTTCCACGTCGGGTTGCGGGGGGATGAGGTGAAAGTGGCTCAGCGCGGTGTCGAGGTTCGGGTAGGTGCCTGGGGCGCGGAAGGCTCGGCCCCGAGTGCCCTCTTCGGATTCGGGGTCGGGACGCCGCACCGGGGAGTCGACGATCACCGCTCCGGCGAGCACCTCGCCGTGGGTGGCGGCGGTCTGCATGGTGACCAGACCGCCGAGGGAGTGTCCCACCACGACTGGGGGGCCGGGAAACCCGGCGGCGTCACAGACCGCCACCACCTCATCGGCCCATTGCGGGTGCGAGTAGTGCTCGCGCCGGCCGCTGTCACCGTGGCCGCTGAGGTCGAGGGCGATGACGTGATACGACGACGAGAACATCGGGGCGAGATGGGCCCACCACTCGGCGTGCGCCGCCCCGCCGTGGATGAGGACGAGTCCGGGGTTGCCGCGTTCGCCCCAATCGAGCACGTTGATCGGGCATTCGGCGACCTCGACGAACGACTGACGCCGCGGGGCGCGCAGGGCGCGCTTGAACCAGTCCGGTGCGGTCATGAAGTCTCCAGTTGCCGCCATGCCCGGGCGAAGGCGGTGGCGAGGACCTCGGGGGTGTAGGGCCCGCTCATCTCGGCGGCGGCGCTCGGGCTGATCCCGTCGGCGAATCGCTCCCGGGCGAGGCGGGCGATGATCTGCAACTCGTCGAGTTGGCGGTTGACGAAGCCGGCATCGACGGTGGCGCCGTGGCCGGGCACCACCACACCACCGGACAGGGGAACCAGCGCCGCCACGGTGTCGGGCCACTCCATGGGGAACGAGTCGTTGAACGAGGGCGGTGCGCCCTCTTCGATGAGGTCGCCGGCGAAGAGGACGTCGCGTTCGGGCAGCGAGATGGCGATGTCGTTGTCGGTGTGGCCCCGGCCCAGGTACCGCATCTCGACGGTGGTCCCGCCAAAGGTGAGGGTGGCGGTGGTGGAGAAGGTGAACGCGGGCGGGGTGATCACCACCGCGTCGAGGATCGCGGCGTAGTCGGGGGCCATCGCCTTCACCTGGGCTCGCATGGCTTCGCCGTGGGTGCGCATCGCCTCGGCGCAGCGCTCGTGGCCCCAGATGGCGGCTTCGGGGAACATCTGATTGCCAAAGGTGTGATCCCAGTGGTGGTGGGTGTTGATCACCCAGCGCACCGGCAGCTTGGTGATGGCGCGCAGGCTCTCCACCATCTCGGCGGCCTGCACGTGCGAGGCCCGGGTGTCGATGACGAGCACACCACCCTCGCAGATGACGACCCCAATGTTGAGGTCGAGCGAGGTATGCCGGCGGACGAAGACCCCGGTGCCGATCTCGGTCCAGCGTTCGGTCATGGGGGGAGCGTAGATGCCAGATGCCAGATGCCAGATCTCTCCGAGGCTGGGTACCGGGTGCCGGAAGAGCGGGTGTGTATTGCGAATTGCGAATTGCGAATTGCGGCCTCCCTACGCCCCCCGGAACTCCCTCGTGGGCGACCGCGGCCCGTACTTGGGGGCAACGACGCGAGCCGCGTGGAGCAGTTGGATCACTCTTCCTCGATGGGGGCGGAACTCCTCGAGCAACTCGAGCATCCGGGCGTCGTCGGCACGCTCCTCGCCCACGAGGCCAAAGGCGACCGTGTTGGGGAGGTGGTAGTCGCCCACCGGGACCGCATCGGCGTCGCCGAGGGCCACCAGACCGACCTTGCCTGCGGTCCACGCACCGACACCGGTGATGGCGGTCATGCGGGCATACGCCTCGGGCAATGGCATCGCCGCCGCCTCCTCCATGCGCTTGGCGCGCGAGGCCACGCGGATCAGGGTTTCGGCTCG
>JACRIT010000047.1 GCA_016215655.1 Acidimicrobiia bacterium | reverse complement strand
GGAGACCGAGGTCGAAGGCGATCGCCCATCGCAGCAGCCTGCGGCGCCGGCGGTCGTTGTCGGAGCGGGCGATCTCCCGGGCGAACCACCAGTTGGCCCCGGTGGCGGCGGCGAGGAGGGCGGTGAACCGCCAATCCCAAAAGCCGTAGAAGACCCAGCTGGCCATGAGCATGAAGACACGCCAGGCGAGGGGGCGACGCATCAGCAGCCAGTTGCAGGCGAACACGATGGTGAGAAACACCGCGAACTGGATGGTGGGAAACAGCATGCCCTGGGCGCCCGGGTCGGGTGGGGGACTCTACCGGTCCAGCGAGTCGGCGATGAGGATGGCATCGAGCGTCGACGTCATCAGCGCTTCGTCGACCGGTCCCAGCACCTTGCCGTACACGATGCCACCCCGATCGATGAAGAAGGTCTCGGGCACCCCGCGCACTCCGAAGTTGATGGCGGCACGCGAGCGGTCGTCCATGGCCACCGGATACCCCCGGCCGAGTTCGTCGAGGAAGGCCATCACGTCGTCGAGCTCCGACTCGTAGGTGATGCCGAGCACGACGACGCCGGCGGCCCGGTAGTCGGCGGCGGCGGCGAGGAGCACCGCATGCTCGGCACGGCAGGGCACGCACCAGGGCGCCCAGAAGTTGACGACCAGCACCGATCCGGCGTAGTCGGAGATGTGGATGGTGGCGCCATCGTCGATCGAGGTGATCGCCACATCCGGCGCCGGCTTGCCCACGAGCGGTGATGGCCCGAGTGTGGGATCCACGCCAAAGCGCGAGGCGAACACGACCGCCGCCCCGACCACCACCACCAGCCCGATCGTGGATCCGATCCACACCCCGGGGCGCCTCATGACCGGGCCTCGGCGATCATCCGCTCGGCCTCGGCCACGATGTCGGCGGGCGCCTGCCCCGATGCCAGCACCGCCTCGAGGAGGGGGATCGCCCCAACCCGGTCGCCGAGACCGTGGTAGCGGGCGTTGGCGAGCAGCCACATGGCGAGCACGTCTCCCGGAGCCACCTCGAGGCTCTGTTCGAGGAGGCTCACTCCGGTGGCGGCGTCGCCCGACAGATAGGTCATCCAGCCGAGGTACATGAGGGCCTCGGGGTTGCGCTCGTCGCGCTCCAGCACCGCAAAGTAGTGGGGGAGTGCCGAGGAGAAGTCGCCGGCCTCGACATAGCGGCGGGCCAGGGCGAGTCGCATCGGGATGATGTCGGGGTTCGCCGCCACCACCTGTTCCATCTCCTCGACACTCACCGCATCGAGGTCGACGGTGGTGCCACTCTCCGGACCTCCGGTGGCGAACCCGCCCTCGGGGCGGGGCTCCACCGCCGTGACGAGGGCGATCACCACGATCACGGCGATGGCGGCGAAGGCGACGAGGGCGGCGGCGATGCGCCGCCCCGAGCGTCCCGGTGCCGGGGACGCCACCGGCGCCTCCAGGGCGCGCAACGCCGCGGCGGCTTCGGCCTCGTAGCGCGACCGCAGCTGCGCCGCGGTGGCGGTGTCGAGTTCACCGCATGCTTCCTGGGCGTCGAGGGCGACCAGGTCGTCGAGGGCACGGTCCCGACGGCGCTCCAGTTCGGCGCGCACCGGCGTGTTCACGGGTGCTCCCGTTGCCGCCGCGCCGCGGCGACCCGAAGCCGGTCGTCGTCGGTCAGCTCTGGCTGCGCCTGTCGGCGTTGGCGGCGCAGGATCATCACGACGCCGGCGGCCGCGGCGAGGAGGGGCAGCAACCACAGGGCCACGGTGCGGCCGCTCCCGGCGGGATCCAGCAGCATGTCATCACCGTAGGTGGCGACGAAGAAGTCGATGATCTCGTCATCCGTCCAGCCCTCGGCGACCCGCTCCTCGATGAGGGCCAGGGACTCGCGGGCGATCCCCGAGGGAGAGGAGGCGATGGACTCGCTGGTGCACACCGGGCACTTCAGGATGCCGGCGAGGTGCGCCACCCGGTCGGCATCCGACGCGGGGGCGGTGACGAGCACGGCCGCGATGACCACGGCCGAGACGGCGAGCACCGCGGCGGCGACGCGGTTGCGCAGCCGCTCAGACATCGACCATCTCCACCTGGGGGAGCGAGAGGTCGCGGCGACGGCGCCGCCCCACGAACGACAGGGCGCCGCCGCCCACGATCACCAGTCCGCCGAGCCACAGGAGCCACATCAAGGGGAAGCGGTACACGTCGAGGGTGACGCGGGCCGTCTCCGACTCGAGCCGGACCAGGGACAGGTAGAGGTCCTCGCGCAGGCCGATCCGCACGGATGGCGTGGGGATCGCCTGCACCTGGTTGGGATACTGGGTGAGGGCGGGCCCGAGGGTGCCGAGGTCCGAGCCACCACGGGCGACGGCCACCGTTGCCCCGATGACGGTGCGATGCGCCTCCTCACGGAGAAACGGCGAGACGTAGGTGAGGGTGTAGCCGTCGACGACCACCGACTCGCCGCGGTCGAGGCTCACCGTGTCCCGGGTGTCGAACGACCCCGAGAAGGCGATGGCCACCGCCACCATGGCGACACCGACATGGGCCACCATCCCGCCCCAGTACCCGGGGTCGGAACGGTAGAGGCCGACGAGCCCCGCTCCCGGCGCCTGGACGATGGCCTGGCGGACGATGGCGGCGACGATCACCACCGCCAGCGCCCAGGTGACGAGCACGGTGATGGCGTGCACTCCGAGTACGGCGACGATGGCGGTGGTGACCGCGCTCAGCTGAAGTGGCACGCGCAGTCGCTGCCAGACCACACCGGCCCGGGCCTTGCGGTACGGCATCACCGGTCCCAGGCCGACGGCGAAGAGCAGCACGAGGCCGATCGGCACCGCGGCTCGATCGAACCAGGGGGCACCCACCGAGACCCGGTCTCCGGTGAAGGCCTCCAGGGCCATCGGATAGAGGGTTCCGATGAGCACGATGAAGGCGAAGAGCGTGAGCAGCAGGTTGTTGAGCAAGAAGACGCCCTCGCGGCTCGCCAATGAGTCGAGGCGGGGCGTCGATGCCACCAGGTGGCCGCGGAAGGCGAACAGCCCGAAGCCGGCCACCAGGATCACCAACAGGAATCCGAGCAGGGCCGGTCCCACCGCCGACTGGGTGAAGGAGTGCACCGAGGCCACCACGCCGGATCGGGTGAGGAAGGTGCCGAGGATGGTGAGGGCGAACGTGCCGATGACGAGGGCGACGTTCCAGGCCTGGAGCATGCCGCGGCGCCGCTGCACCACCGCCGAGTGGACGAAGGCGGTCGCCGTCAGCCAGGGGAGGAAGGAGGCATTCTCCACCGGGTCCCAGGCCCAGTAGCCACCCCAGCCGAGCACCTCGTACGACCACCACCCCCCGAGCAGGATGCCGAGGGTCAGGAACGTCCACGCGGTGAGCGTCCAGCGCCGGGTGCGCTCCAGCCATGCCGTCGAACCGTCGCCGGCGAGCAGGGCGGCGATGGCGAAGGCGAAGGGGGCCGTCATCCCCACGTAGCCGAGATAGAGCATCGGGGGGTGGATGGCCATGAGCACGTGGTTCTGCAGCAGGGGATTGGCACCGCCGCCATCGAGGGGAACCGGGTCGAGGGTGGCGAAGGGATTCGCCGCGGTGGCCATCAACCCGAAGAAGTACACCGCCACCAGTCCCATCACCGCCAGCGCGGCGGCGCCGACCCGATCGCCTTCGGTGACGGTGCGTCGGATCCACAGGGTGTATCCGGCCAAGACCAGGCCCCAGAGCACGATGCTGCCTTCGAGCGCCGCCCATCCCGCGGTGATGGTGAAGAACCGCGGTGTCGACCGGGTGTGGTTCTCGGCGACATAGCGCAGCGAGAAGTCGTCGGTGAGCAAGGCGAACTCGAGCGCACCCATGGCGAGCAGTGCGCCGGCGACGAGACCGATGACGGGAAGACGGAGCCGGGTGGCGCCGCGTCCCCCCTGGGCGAAGGCGCGGAACCCGAAGACCACCAGGACCACGGCGCTGATCAGCGCCAGCGCCACCCCGGCCCTTCCGACGACGCCGATCACGGGTAGCGAGAGTCGGGGGTGTACACCCCGCCCTCCTCCGTCCGGTACTGCTCGTCGTGCTTGATGATCATCGAGTCGCTGGAGAAGACCTCCCCGTCCCAGGTGCCCTCGACGACGACGCCGATCCCCTCACGGAACAGCTGCTGGGGCACCCCGCGATGCGACACGGCGACGGTGGCGGTGCCATCGGTGATCTCGAATTGCACGGCCTCGCCGTCATCGACGACGGTCCCCGGCACCACCTGGCCGCCGAGCCGGAACCGTCCGGCGGCGGCAGCGGCCGGATCATCGAGGATCTCGGTGGGGGTGCGGTAGTAGACGAGATCGCCGCGCAGGTTGAAGGCGAGGAAGCCGATGAGCACCGCCAGCAGCCCGGCGGCGGCGATGATGAAAAGGCGGTAACGCCTCATCGATCCGCTCCCCGGCGCAGCCGGGCGGCGCGACGCATCAGCGAGACCGTATAGATCCCGAGGGTGCCGTAGACGGCGGCAAAGGCGAGTGCCACCCAACCCCAGTCGCTCACCGGCCACCTCCCACGATGGGTGGCGCCGAGATGCCGTCGCCGGCGACGGCGCCGTCTGCGGGCCGCGTCGCGGCACGGTCCTCGAGACGCCCCACCTCGGCGCGGCGTGAAACGAGCGCGGCATACACCACGGTGAAGGCGAACACCGCGGCGAGGAGTGCGGCGAGGAGCGGGCCGTCGATCTGCGGATCGCCCGGTCGCAGCACCGTGGGGGGCTGATGCAGCCCGCGCCACCATACGACCGAGAAGTGCACCAGCGGGATCTGGGCCACGGCCACGATCCCGTACACCGCGGCCCGTCGCGCCCGTACCTCGGGATCCTCGAAGGCGCGACGCAGGGCCAGGTAGCCGAGGTAGACGAAGAACATCACCGCGGTGAGCACGAGGCGGGCATCCCAGGTCCACCACACCCCCCACACCGGCTTTCCCCAGATGCTGCCAGTGACCAGCGCCAGGCCGGTGAAGACCACACCGACCTCCGCCGAGGCGCCGGCGAGGTGGTCCCAGCGGATGCGCCGGGTGCGAAGGTAGGCCACCCCGAACACCAGGGTCAGGCCGAAGGACAGGTAGGCGAGCCACGCCGAGGGGACATGCACGTACATGATGCGCTGCAGGTCGCCCTGTACCGCGTCGGGCGGCACCAGGAGTCCCAGTACGAGTGCGGTGAACAGCACCGAGCCCGCGGCGATGTCCAGTGGCTTGATCACGACTCCTCCAAGGGACGGGCGGTGAGCACTCCCGCCAATGCCAGGACGACGTCCACGACGGCGAGCAGGAGGATCCAGCGGAGGATACCGGCACCGGCTCGCAAGCCTTCGGTGGCCTGGGCGGCCGCCAGCAGGATCGGCACCGCGATCGGAACGGCGAGCAGCGGGGCCAGGCTGGAGCGGCTGCCGAGTCCACCTGCCACGGCAACGGCGATGGTGCCGACCATGGCGATGCCGGCGCAGGCGAGGGGAACGAGGAGAGCCAGCCAGGCGGCTCCGGCGATGGCGGGATCGTAGAGCACCACGGTGACGAGCGCGATCGCCGCAGCGAAGACGACGAGGAGGATGGTTGCGGCGAGGGCCGCCGCGGCGAAGCGTGCCGCCGGATCCACGCCGAGCAGGGTGAGCACGTCGCGGCGAGCGTCTCCCACGGTGGCGCTCTGCCTTTGGGTGACCACGACGCCGAAGAGCACGAGCACCGTCCAGAACAGGCCGGGACCGATGCGGTCGAGGAGGGGGGTGTCGATGCCCACAGCCATCGGGATGACGAGCAGCGCAACCACGCCAAACGGGATGATCACGAGGCCGACCTCGCCGGCGCGGCGCTCGTCACGCATGTGTGCGGCGAGCAGCACCCTGACGTGGCGGATCATGCCGCCTCCCCGGTCACCACGCCGTCGTGCACCCGAACCGACCGGGAGATGAGGGCGGCCACCCGCTCCCGTTCGTGGGAGACCACGACAGCCGCCCCGCCTCGTGCGGTCACGCCGGCGATCACATGGGCGACCAACCGGGCCGCTTCGGGATCGAGGCCGAGGTGAGCCTCGTCGAGCAGCAGGAGATCGGGCGGCCGCATCACGATGCGGGCGAATTCGGCCCGGCGACGCATCCCGTTGGAGCAGTGCACCACCCGGCGATCGACCGCTCCGGCGAGACCGACATCCACCAGGGCGGCATCGGCGCGTGCTCGCGCGATGCCGGCGAGATCGGCGATGAGGTGGAGGTTCTCGGCGAGGGTGAGGTGGGGAGCCAGCGCCGGTTCGTGGCCGACGAGCCCGATGCGGGGGCGGACCACCTCCACCTCGGTGGTTCCGAGGCGGGCACCGAGCACGGTCCCCGCCCCTGCGACCGGGCGCAGCAACGTCGCCAGCACTCGCAACAGCGTGGTCTTGCCCGAACCGTTGGCCCCGAACACCCCCAACGACTCGCCGGGATCGAGGTGGAGCGTCACCTGCCGCAACACGAGGGCGCCGGGACGTCGCACGGCGACACCCTCGAGGCTGACGACGGGAAGGGACATGAGGAGGGGAGGGTACCCAAGAAGTCTCCAGTCCCCAGTCCCCGAAGAGGTCGCCAGTCTCCAGTCCCCAGCCAGAGAGAAGCGTCCGGGCTGTTGGCTGTCAGCTGTCGGCTGTGGGCTTTCGCCACCACAGGACGCCGGCGAACCCCGCGGCGGTCACGGCGGCGATCGCGTACCCGAGCGTTCGTCCTTCGCCCAGCACGGGTCGCAGCGGCTCGGTGACGGCGCGCACCCCGGCCGCCGATGCGACTGCCACCGTGGTGGCCAACCCGCCACCAGTGCCCCGGCGCCATAGCGCCGTCACCGCCAGCGCAACGAGCACCAAGAGGGCGGCGGCGTAGAGCTCCACGGGGTGTCGGGCGGCGGTCCCCGGGGTCGTCGCCCATCCCCAGGGCAGTTCGGTGGTGGAGCCGAGGCAGGCGTTTCGCACGAGGCAGCCGGCGTGCCAGCCGGCCAGGCCCATCACCGCCCCGGGCGCAGCGGCATCGATCAGCGTCCACCCCTCATGGCGGCCAGACCACCCTGCCGCGGCGACTGCGGCGAGGGAGGCGGCAAAGGGATCCACCCCGCCGCGGACCATGAAGACGTCGACGGGGTGGGTGATGGGGTTCGTGCCACCGGCGATCATCGCCCAGATGCGGCCGGTCACGATCCCGGCCAGAGCGCCGATGACGATGAGATCGCGGGTGGAGGCGCGCAGCTCGGCATCGCCATGGTGCATCACCGCGAGCCAGCCAACGGCTGCCGCCACGCCGAGCATCGCCGCCGCGAGCAGGGTGAACTCCATCAGCCGGCGATCATGTCCAGCCACAGCGCCAGGGTGCGCTCGTCGATCACGCCGCGATGCAGATGGGCGAGTTCGCCGCCGGCGTAGAAGAAGTAGGTGAGGGGCACGCCGATCCCACCGAGATCGGCGGGAACGGCGCCACTCGGGTCGAAGCCGTGTTCGAGCGCGGTCAGGCCGAATTCCCCGATGAAGCCGCGGCCGCCGCGTTGGGTGTCGCGGACATCGATGCCGATGAAGACGACCCGCTCGCCCCACTCGGAAGCGGCCGCTCGCAGCAGTGGCGCCTCGGAGCGACAGGGGGAGCACCACGAAGCCCAGACGTTCACCACCACCGGCTGGGGGGATGCGGCGAGACGGCTCCGCAGGGTGGCGGGGGTGATCGGCGGGATCTCCGCCACGGCATCGAGCGGCGTAGAGGCACTCCCGCACGATGAGAAGAGCAGCATCGTGGCGGCCACCATCGCGACCGCGCGGCGACGATTCATGTCGTGGCGGGTCGGCGGGCGAGGGCGGTGTCGAGATGGGCGCGGGTGACGGCGATGGCGGTGGCATCCTCGCGCAGGGCGGTGAGCGCCGCCTCTCGCAACAGGCCGGCGATATCGGCGAACGACAGACCGGCGGTGGCGGCGGCGACCGCATCGAGGTCGACATCCGGGGCAAAGTGGACGTCGGTGATGGCGAGCATGGCACGGCGGGCCTCGAGGTCGGGGAGGCCGAGTTCGATGTGGGTCTCGAGGCGGCCGGCCCGCATGAGCGCCGGGTCGATGAGATCCAGGCGATTCGTTGCCGCGATCACCACCACGTTGCCGCGCTCGGCGATCCCGTCCATCTCGGTGAGGAGGGCGGCGACGACGCTGTCGGTGACCGAGGTGGTGGAGCGCCCGCGCACCGGGGCGAGGGCGTCGATCTCGTCGAAGAACAGGATCGATGGCGCCGCGGCCCGGGCTCGGGCGAACACCTCGCGCACACCGCGTTCCGATTCACCGACGAACTTGTCGAGGAGTTCCGCTCCCTTCACCGGGAAGAAGGCGGCACCCGACTCATGCGCCACGGCGCGCACCACGAAGGTCTTCCCGGTTCCCGGGGGTCCGGAGAGGATCAGACCGCGCGGGGGATCGATGCCGACGCGGGCGAATCGATCGGGATCCGTCATCGGCCAGATGACGGCCTCGGTGAGCCGCTGCTTGACCTCGCTGAGGTTGGCGACGGCCTCGAAACCATGGGCGGGAACCTCGCCACCGGGCACCGAGCCCAGCGATGGCGTCGTGGCCGCGATCGCCTCGCCGAGCAGCCCGGCGGTCACCCGGCCGCCGCCTCCTGCCGCCATCGCCGAGGCCGCCACCACCGCGGCGACGATGTCGGCTCCGGAGAACCCGGCAGTGCGAGCGGCCAGGCATTCACGTCGAGGTCGGCCACCGGGACCCGGCGCAGCGCGGCGCGCAGCAACAAGGTGCGTCGCGCGAGGTCCGGGGGCGGGATCGCCAGGCTGCGAGGAAGCAGCGGGGAACCCG
>JACRIT010000051.1 GCA_016215655.1 Acidimicrobiia bacterium | reverse complement strand
TCGCCGTGGTCGTGATCGTGGTCGAGGACCCGCTCCCTCCACCACACGCCGCGACGACAAGTAGCAACGCGACCAGAACGGCCAACCGGCTCCGCATCTCCGGACCCCCTCCGTGATGAAGCCACCAGCCTACGCGTGGCCGGACCGCAAAGTAGGTGCCGGGCGCACGGATGGTGCTCGCGAACGTCAGCCGGCGAGGTGCTTGGCCACCGCCTGGGCGACGACCGCGGCGTCGTCTCCGACACCGACGATGATGCCCGAGGCGCGGGTGCGCAACCAGGGAGTCCCGAGCACGAACACCCCGGGCACGGCCGTGACCCCCTCGGTGTGCATGACGCGACCGTCGCCGCCGGTGATGGGCAGGTGCACCCAGGAGAAGTCGCCGCCGAATCCGGTCGTCCAGACGACCGCGGCGAGAGCCGCGATCGGGATCGATTCGGGCCCGGCCAGCGCCTCGGGATCGGCACACGCGACATCGGCGGCGTCGGGTTCGAGCGGAGCGGAGATTCCCAGCGATGCCAGGTGCTCGTCGATCATCTGCTTGATCTGCGCGGAGCCGGCGTCGGCGAACCGGATCGCATCGGCAACGGAATCGTCGAAGCGGAGCGTGTCGCCGTCGATGGCCACGAGACGCCCGACGAGGATGACGCCCTTGCCGGCGAGGCTCTGCAGGCTCACGGTGTGGCCCCGCGGCCCCACTCCGGACACCTGCGGCTGAGCGGCGAACTGCATGGCCGGATCGGGAAGGTCACCGGGGCGCTGCCCGAAGAACCCTACGTCCGCGAACAACTCGAGAATATCGCGACCCCGGTATCGCCGCGGTGCTCGCGCCACGCGGCTCACGCTGAGATGCACCTGCCGTCCCGCCGCTTCGAGGTCCTCGGTGATCTGGCAGCCCGATTGGGCGCTGCCCACCACCAGCACCGCGCCCGGCGGACGAGCAGCTGGGTTGCGGTAGTCGCCGGCATGGATCTGGACGATGTGTCCGGGAAGCCGCGCCGCCAGCGCCGGTATGCGGGGATGGTTCTGTCCCCCTGATGCCAGCACCACCGCCCGCGCATCGATTTCGGCGAGGTCGGGGTCATCGGTCCGCACCACGAAGCCATCGGAAGCGGGAGCGACGGCGGTCACGGTCACCCCCTCACGGACCGGAAGCCGCAAGGTCTTGGCGTACTCCTCGAAGTACGCGACGAGGTCCGCCGCGGTGGCGAATCCGGCCGGATCTCCGGGAAACGCGGACCCGGGGAGGGCGTTGATCCGATTGGGCGTGTTCAGCTGAAACGAGTCCCAGCGTTGGGTGCGCCAGGTCTCCGCCACCCGCCCCCGTTCGAGCACCACGTGGTCGATACCGAGCACCTGAAGTCGGCGGCTCACCGCCAGTCCGGCCTGGCCGGCACCGATGACGACGACGGGAAGGGTGGACATGTGGGCGAGACACTACGCGGTCCGGGGGCGGTGGCTCGGCACTCGTGGGCACGGCGGCCGATCCGACGCCGAATCCCTTCACCTGGGCTCCCGTCGCCCGGGCGGGTGGTGACGGTGGTGCTCACGACCGTCGCAGTGCCGTCATCACCGTAGGAGCGGAGCACGAGCCGTCCGGCAAGGGCCAGGGGCAGCGGCGATTGGCCATGCCTCGTCTTCAGCGGCGGGAGGGGTCGAGGAACAGCCGACGGAGACCAGGTACGACGGGGTCGAGGGGACCTTCTCCCCTGCCTGCGGGCCACCAGCAGGAGTACGACGGGGAGGCCCCCAACCGAGGTGCTCGCATGCGTCGCGTCCTCCTTGTCCTGTATGCGTTCAGCCTGCTCGTCGCCGCCTGCGGCGACGGAAGCGCCGACACCACGGCGCCAGTCGACACCACCGGCACCACCAGCGTGCCCACCACGACCGCGACGAGCACGACCACCGCCACCACCACCACACTCCCCCTGGCTCCGGTGACCGAGCATCCCGGTCTACCCGATGCCCTGAGCCGGTCGCTCCTTCACCTCGACGAGATCGATCAGGGATGGGTGGCGGTGCTGTACTCGGCCACCTCCGACGAGACGTTGGCCGAGACCCCCGATGGGCCGGTGGTGCTCTATCTGGTGAGCCCGGAGGGTGACCGCTACGAGATCGCCGCCTTCCCGCCGGAGTCGCCGCAGCCCTATGCCCTGGGAGGCCTGGCCAATGATGGGAGTCGGGTAGTCGGCGCCATCTGGACGGCGACCGGGTTCGACCCGGGGACGACCGTGGTGTCGGTGGACACCGCCAGCGGCGTGGTGAGCGACATCGTCACCTTCGGGTCCGGGGTACGCCTGGGCACGACCCTCCCGACGGGTCGGGACACCGTCGTCGCCCACAGCACCTTCGAACCAACGGACGAGTACCTGCAGGTGTATCGCACCGACGGCAGCGTCTTCTCCGAGATCGCCACCAAGGGGAACGACTGGCCCACGTACTCGTGGCTGTATGGCCTCGACGGAACCCAGCTCATCGTCGGTGACGGCACCTCCCTCAGGGTGATGAGCAATGACGGCACCCTCGTGCGTTCCCTCGACACCCCGGCGGCGATGTGTGATCCGGTGCGATGGTGGGACGAGGACACGATCCTCGCCTCCTGTGTGCCGGACGCCTGGTTCGCCGATGGCGGCTACTACCACGTGCTGTGGCTGATTCCGTTCGACGGCTCGGCGCCGACGCGGCTCACCGCCGATCCCGACCCGGAACTCGACGTCGTCGAGTTCGGATTCGCCGACGCCTGGCGGGTCGGGGGACGCACCCTGCTGCAGTGGTGGGGCGACTGTGGCGCCCGTGGCATCCACGTGCTCCAGCCAGACGGCACCGGGGAGTGGCTCGACCTCGCCGTCGACGGCGGGCCCTGGGTCCACGCCCAGGCCGGCGACGACCTCGTCGTCCACGCCACCTATGACTGCGGCGACATGTTCGGACCGGTGCACCTCATCGGCCCGGACGGCACCCTGGTGCGCACGCTGGTCCCCCAGATCGAGGGGTACCGGGGTCCCATCGCCGTGGCGGGGATGATCCCGACTCCGTAGCGCGCGCCCGGATGGATCGCGGACCCGATCAGGTATCGGCGCGATCTCGGGCCGGTACCGGAATCCCCGTTGAGCCGTTCCGGACGCGCCCCGGGGCTACTTCGCCGCCGACCTCGCCCCGTGGGAGCCGCCCACGAAGGTCACGATGCCGAGGAAGTACCCGAAGTCGTACCAGCTGCCCTTGTTGAACACCTCGTACACGGTGACGTCGTCGGTGAACAGCGAGATGAAGAAGGCGACCGGGAAGATGGCCCCGTGCCACAGTCCCAGCCAGAACCCGGCGGCCGATCCCTCGGCGGGGGGCGTCCCCAGCGCCGGGTTGGGACCGGCGGCGCAGGCGGCGAGCACCAGCACCATCAACACCAACAGGGGGGCATATCGCCTCATCGGCGGGCCGTCCTTTCCATCTCTCGCCTGATGGCATCTTCGCCGATCGGGCGGCGGAATGTCTCGAAGGCGTGCACGGCGAGACCGATGCCCCATCCGGCGATCGGCCACACCGGCCAGAAGTAGCCGCCGTTGTTGGTGGTGACCCAGATCACCACGAGCAGCACGTTCACGGCCACGTAGACGAACAGGTGTCCCCAGAACTCCCGTTTCGCTTCGAGCCGCTCCACGGCGGCCTTGCGAAGGTCGATGTCTTCCATGACTTCCCTCCCGACGACAACGCCTTCGAACCTAGGACCCCGGGAGGCGCTCTCCCAGGGCCGGACGGCCCCCTCAGCAGCGTGCCGTGGCAACGAGCATGGCGGTCAACGACCGCCGGATCTCGCGGGTGGTGTCGGCGATCACCACGATGGTGAGCAGGCGATCGGTGGCGGAGCATGGGCCGACCACCACCGCGGCATAGGCCATTCGGCTGACGCCGTCGCCCACCGAGAAGTTCTCCACCACAAAGGTCGCGCCGTCGATGAGCGCCGACACGGGTCGGCCGTGGAACAGCGACGAGCCGAGGGGTGCCGCCACCTCGGCCACCGTGGCCTCGAGGATGGCGGAGAGCGGCTCTCCGGTGCGCGCCGTCCAGCGCAATGTCGCCACATCGCCGCCGGTGTGGCGCGCCACCATCACCTCGCCGGCCTCCTCGGTGGGTGCGCCGTCGGGCACCCCGGCTTCGGTGATCGCGAAGCCGGAGGGATACTCGAAGGTGACCCCATACCCCTCGTACCGCTGTCCGGCGGGGAAGGCCTTGGTCTCGCTGGCGACGACCGGCCAGGTGACGGCGCCGAACACGATCACCGCCACCGTGGCGATGGCGCCTGTCACCAACAGCGGGCGCTCGGAGCGGATACGCCCCGATCCGCGCAACGCACCGAGACGGCTCGCCCGGGACACCTGGCGCTCCGTGAGGCGCCAGACGAGCCAGGAGAAGAGCGGTCCGGCGCCGATGACGGCGAGGGCCACCACCATCAGCAGCACCTGCGAGGTTCGTGTGGTGCCGAGCGGACCGGACACGAGAAAGGCCGCAGACCAGGCGACGGCGGCGGCGACCACCAGCGCCCACCAGAGATGGATCCAGCCCGGAATCGGGCCGGTGAGCCAGTCGTCGTGACGGGGGTTGGGGGCGTCGACCTCGGAGGCGCGCCAGATGTCGTCGATGACCTGCTTCGGTCGAATCGCATTCAGCACCGGGACGAACCATCCGCCCACCGCCCAGTCCGAGTCGAAGCGGGGATGGCGCACCCCGAGCGGCCGCACGTTGAGGTAGGCGCGACGCACCCAGAGCAGCGAGGCAACGGCCGTCACCGCGGCCACGATCGCCATGGCCGACTCGATCCCATCCACCCGCCGCGCCGCCCAACTCACATCCACCCCGGTTCCCATCGCCCGAACCTGGGCGTACAGAGCGGCGAGCCAGGCTCCGGACATGACCCCAAGGGCGAGGGCGCCCCAGCGCGCCAGTGCGGCCCGCACCCTCATCGACTGGTACCCGGAGGGCAGCGGTGTCAGCCGCCGGCTGATCACCGGCTGCTCCTGAACCTGCACGGGACGCCCTTTCGTACGGGCAGATGAGGGTATCGGGTCCCGGGCCATCGGCCGTCAGCCTTCAGTCTTCAGTCCTCAGGCCTCAGTCCGAACGGGTCTGGGCGCGCCCTCAACTCGACGTGCGGGATCTTCCGGCTGATGACTGAGGACTGATGACTGACCCCCTTGCTGTCGGCTCGGTCTTCCCGCCACGCCGTACCCTTGCCTTCGTGGCCTCCCTCCGCGACCTGAATCCCCGGCCGGCGATCGGGCGGATGTTCTCCTCGTTGCGGATTCCCAACTACCGGCGCTACTTCGGCGGCCAGGCCGTCTCGCTCTCCGGCACGTGGATGCAAGGGGTGGCCCAGGCCTGGTTGGTGCTCGATCTCACCGGGTCGGGAACCGCTCTCGGCCTGGTGTCGTCGCTGCAGTTCCTCCCGGTGCTCGTCTTCGGGCCGCTCGGCGGGGTGATCGCCGATCGTTTCGACAAGCGCAGGATCCTCTACGCCACCCAGTTGTCGGCGGCGCTGCTCGCCGTGGCCCTGGGGACACTCGTGGCGACCGGGATCGTCGAGGTGTGGATGGTGTTCGTCATCGCCTCGATGCTCGGGTTCGTCACCGCGGTGGACAACCCCACCCGGCAGACCTTCCTCCATCAGATGGTCGGGCCGGAACACCTGACGAACGCGGTGAGCCTCAACTCGGTGGTGATCAATGTCGCCCGGGTGGTCGGTCCCGGCCTAGCCGGAACCCTGATCCTCACCGTCGGCCTGGCGCCGTGCTTCTTCATCAACGCCGCCTCGTACCTGGCGGTGCTCTTCGCCCTGCATCGGATGGACCCGGCCCAATTCCATCACGAACCGCGGCAACCCCGCCGCAAGGGGCAACTGCGCGAGGGGTTGCGTTACGTGTGGGCCACGCCGGCGGTACGGGTGCCGCTCCTCATGATGGCGATCGTCGGCACCCTGGCCTACGAGTTCCAGGTGGTGCTCCCCCTCCTCGCCCGTTTCACCTTCGGCGGGGATGCCGCCACCTACGGGACCATGTCGGCGCTCATGGGCCTGGGGGCGGTGATCGGTGGACTCATCACCGCGGCGATGCGCCGGCCCCCGGCGACGGCACTGGCCCGCAACGCCGTCATCTTCGGGTCGATCCACCTCGCTGCCGCCCTCGCCCCCAACCTCACCATCGCCTACGGGGCCATGGTGCTGCTCGGTGCCGCCTCGATCCGGTTCCTCTCCCTGGGCTCGAGCACCCTGCAACTCGCCGCGGCCCCGGAGATGCGGGGCCGGGTGATGGCGCTGTGGGCGGTGGCGTTCCTCGGCTCGACCCCGATCGGCGGTCCGATCGTCGGCTGGATCGGCGAGCACATCGATCCCCGGGTGGCCTTCGGACTCGGCGGGATGGCCACCCTCACCGCCGGATTCCTCGCCTACCCGGCCCTGCGGCGCGTGGCGGGGCGTGCCAGCGTCGAGCTCGTGCCCGAACCCGGAGACCCGCCCGAGGGGTGAGATTCCGATCGCTTGGCCCCCGGGGGCCCCTCGCGTCGGAGATATCTCGGATTTCTTGCCGGGCGAGAAAGGCGATACACAGCACCGGCGTTTGGCCGGATCGCGCCGATTCGCAGTCCGAAGCGGTGGGTTCGCGTGGTGGGTAGGGAGGGCCGCGACCGTACGGTGACCAAGCCATAACCGGGAGGTTCCATGGTGTTTTCCAAGAAGGATTCGAAGTCGGTGAAGGTCACCGCCAACGCCAATACGGCGCAACCGTCGGGGAAGTCGACGGAGAAGGTGATCTCGACGAAGGTCACCTCGGTCGGTCAGAAGCCCCAGGCCAAGGCCAAGGTCGGCCCGGCCGGGACAGCCTGGGACGAGTCCAAGAGGGCCGCAGCCGAAGCCAAAGCCGATGTGGTCCCCGCCGCGGAGCGTTCCTGGGACAAGACCAAGCACGTCGCAGCCGATGTCAAAGCCGGCATCGTTCCCGCCGCCGAGCGGGCATGGGACAAGACCAAGCAGGTCGCAGCCGATGCCAAGGCCGACGCCGTTCCCGCCGCCGAACGCGCCTGGGACAAGACCAAGCAGGTCGCAGCCGATGCCAAGGCCGACGTCACCCCCGCAGCCGAGCGGGCCTGGGACAAGACCAAGGACGTGACCGAGAAGGCCTGGGACAAGACCAAGGACGCAACCGAGAAGGCGTGGGACAAGACCAAGGACGTCGCCGAGGACGCCAAGGACAAGCTTGCCGCCAAGACCGAGACCTCGCGCCTGTAGGCGACCACCGGTCCGAACGCGAAGAGGCCCGCCATCCGGCGGGCCTCTTCGCGTGCCCCGGCGCGCCGACGCACAGTCGAAGGCGCCAAAGACGACCAGTCCTCCGAGGAGGATGGCAATGACGGCGAGCGATCTCGCGAACAATCCATGGACCCGCACTCCTGCCACGGGCGTATGCTGGAGGTGCGTCCGACCCGGGAGGTAGGAGACGGTGACCACCAGGAAGTCGACCGCGGCGAAGAAGAAGACGACGACCGCGGCCAAGAAGACCACGAAGCCCGTGAAGAAGGCGGCTTCGACGGCCAAGAAGACCGTCAAGAAGTCGGCGATCGCCGCCAAGAAGACGGTGAAGAAGTCGGCTATCGCCGCCAAGAAGACGGCCAAGACATCCGCCACCACGGCCAAGAAGTCCACCACCGCGGCCAAGAAGACCACGCAGGCCGCGGCGAAGAAGACGACCACCGCCGCCAAGAAGGCGGCGAAGCCTGTGAAGAAGGCCGGCGCCAAGGCCACCACGGCCAAGAAGCGGGTCGTCGTCACCAAGGGCAAGGCGGCCCCGACGAAGCACAAGACCACCACCGTGGCCCAGGCCAAGGCGCAGGGCAACACCCAGCTGGCGCCGAAGCCGGCAGCGGCCCCAGCGTGGTCGCCCGCCCCGATGGCCCCGAAGCCCCCCGAGCCGCAGAGCATCTGGGAGAAGACCAAGGACACGACCGAGACCCTGTGGGACAAGACCAAGGACGTCGCCGGCGACGCCAAGGACAAGGTCGAGGACAAGTGGGAGGACTGGCGCACTCCCGGCAGGTGACCGCGCGATTGTGGCTGCGGACTGAGGCCCACCTCCACCACGGTGGGCCTCAGTCGTTGCAGGACTCGTTCGCACCCTGATCACCCGACTCGTGGGGGAGTCGACGAGCCGCAGGCTCGTCGGTGGGGGGTCGGCCTTGACCACGACACGGGCGACGAGTTGAGTACCCCGATGCCCCACCCCATTCGCATCGCCGCCCAGCTCCATCCCCAGCACGGATCGTTCGCCGACCTGCGCAACGCCGCGGTCCGGGCCGACGCCATGGGCTACGACATCATCTACACCTGGGATCACTTCTACCCGCTCTACGGGAAGAAGGACGGCGCCCACTTCGAGTGCTTCACCACCATGACCTCGTTCGCCGAGGCCACGAAGCACGCCGAGATCGGACCGCTGGTGCTGTGCAACTCCTACCGCAACCCGCACCTCGTGGCCGACATGGCGCGCACCATCGACCACATCTCCGGCGGGCGGTTCATCCTCGGTCTCGGCGCCGGATGGTTCAGGCGGGACTACGAGGAGTACGGCTACGAGTTCGGCACCACCGGCCGCCGCATCCGCGCCCTGGGACGCGCCATCCCGGAGATGATCACGCGCCTCGGCAAGCTCAACCCCCCGCCGGTGCGCAAGATGCCGATCCTCATCGCCGGCACCGGCGAGACCCTGACCCTGCCCCTCGTCGCCCGATACGCCGACTCGTGGCACGCCCGCTTCCCCGACGACCCCGCCGAGGTGGAGCCGGCGGTGGCGACCCTCACCAGGCTCTGTGACGAGATCGGACGCGACCCGCACGAGATCGAGTGGGGCCTGGGACTGGAGCCGACGGACCTCGACCGGTTCATGCGCGAGGACCTGCCTGCCTATGTGGCGATGGGCTTCACCCAGTTCACCCTCGGCTTCAACGGGCCCGACTGGGAGGTCGAGGCCGGCGCCGAATGGCTCGCCTGGCGCGACGCGACGAACGGGTAGGGAGTCGCGTTCCTACCCGCCCAGCGCCTCCAACGCCAGCGGAATGATCGCCTCCACCCAGAGTCGGTACTGCTGCGCCGAGGGGTGCAGCCCGTCGTCCGCCACCAGGCCGACGGCGCCGGAGCGCGAGATCTCTGTGATGTCCACGAACGCCACCCCGGCATCACGGGCGATCGCCTCGGCGGCGGCATTGAAGGCATCGATCTCGGCGGCGATGCGCACCTGGTCGGATCCGCCGGCGCCGGCGAAGGGGGTCACCCCCCAGTCGGGGATCGAGACCACGATCACCCGTGAGGGCTCGCCCCCGGCGAAGCCGATGGCGCGGTCCACGAGCGCGGCGAACTCGGACTCATAGCTGCGAAGCGACAACCCGCGGTACTGGTTGTTGACTCCGATGAGCAGTGTGACGAGGTCGAAGGGTCCCTGCGGGTCGGCCCGGTCGATGCCGAGGTCCAACTCGGCGGTGGTCCACCCGGTGCGGGCCACGATCTCCACCTCCACGGGACTCAGCCCCTCCGCCTCCAGCATGGAGCCGAGCACGACCGGCCACCGCTCCGCAGCCGCCACCGACTCGCCGATCGTGTATGAGTCGCCCAGGGCCAGGTACCGCAGGCCCGGCGGAACCGATGGGGTGGTGCCGCCACCGCCCGAGGCACAGGCGGCGACCAGGAGAAGGGCGGTGGAGCGGATCAGCATCGGAGGACCGTACCGGAATAGGGTGGGTCGCATGGACCCCGCCACCCGGATGTTCCTCGAAGCCGGCGGGCTCTGCGACATCACCACCACCGGCGCCCGCAGCGGCAAACCGCATCGCATCGAGATCACCCTCCATCACTTCGACGGTCGGTACTTCATCGGGGGCAAGCCCGGTCGGAGGCGGGATTGGCTGGCCAACCTGAAGGCCGATCCGGAGTTCACCCTGCACCTCCGCAACGGCGACGACGTCATCGCCCACGCCACCGAGATCACCGATCCTGCGGAGCGGGACCGCATCCTCACCGCCATCCGCATCCGCTGGGGGGGTCGATCCCGCCGACGTGGCGGCGACGAATCCCACCTGGGTGGCGACGAGTCCGCTGGTAGCTTTCGTCCCCCGGTAGCGAGGGAGGCCGCGGTGTGGGAGCCGTTCCAATTCTTCATCGGATCCTGGCGCGGCACCGGGGAAGGGCACTCCGGCGCCTCCCTCGTCGAGCGCACCTACCGGTGGGTCCTCCACGAGAAGTTCCTCGAGGTGTCGAGCCGGTCGACCTATCCCCCGCAGGAGAGGAACCCGGTGGGTGAGGTGCACGACGAGATGGGCATCGTCTCCTTCGACACGACCCGCGGCCTGTTCGTGTTCCGCCAGTTCCACGGCGAGGGATTCGTGAATCAGTACGTCGCCACCGCCCTCTCCCCCCTCACCTTCGAGACCGAGGCGCTGGAGAACGTCCCCGATGGATGGCGGGCCCGGGAGACCTACCTGTTCGACGGAGGCGACAGCTTCATCGAGCGGTTCGAGCTGGCGGCACCGGGCAAGGCGTACGACCTCTACTCGGAGAACCACCTCACCCGGGTGGAGTGAGATCAGGTCCTAACCTCCCGATCCGTGAGGTCACCACGGTTCTTCGATCACTCCGTCGGTGGGGGGTAGGCGTGGCCGCTCCCCACCACCACCCCGCTCGCCTCTCCCCCGCCCGAGCACTCACCATGCTCGGCATCACCGTGGTGATCCTCGGGATCAACTGGCCGATCATGAAACAGGGCCTCGAGTCGATCGACCCCCTCTGGTTCGCCTTCGTGCGGGTGACCGCCGCCGGAATGGTGGTCACCGCGGTGGCGGCGGCGATGGGACGCCTGCGTCCCCCACCCCGCGAGGACTGGCCGGTGGTGCTCTCCGTGGGCCTCGCCGGCACCGGCATCCATCTGGCCATCCTGTTCACCGCCCTCCAATACGTCCCCGCCGGCCGGTCGTCGGTGCTGGTGTGGACCGCGGCGCTGTGGACGGTGCCCATCGCCTCGGTGGCCCTGCAGGAGCGGATGTCGCCGCGGCGCTGGGTGGGGCTCATCGCCGGCATCGCCGGGATCGTGCTGCTCTTCGAGCCGTGGCGCTTTGCCTGGTCCGACGGCGATGTGGTCCTGGGCAACGGCCTCCTGCTGGGCACCGCGGTGCTGCAGGGGGCGGTGATCGTGCATACCCGGGCGCATCGCTGGCGGACCGGACCCACCGATGCGCTGCCCTGGCAGATGCTCACGGCGGCGGTGCCGCTACTGGTCGCGGCTCTCGCTATCGAGGGACCGCTGCACATCGATTGGTCGGTGGGGTTCGCCGGCATCGTCGCCTACCAGGCGGTGCTGGCCACCGGCTTCTCGGCGTGGTCGCGCCAGATCGTGGTGCTCAGCCTCCGCGCCACCACGGTGTCCCTGGTGATGATGGCCATCCCGCTCGTCGGCATCGTCGCCTCGGTGGTGGCCCTCGACGAGAACGTCACCTTCGCCGCAGCCGTCGGGGTCGCCGCCATCGGCATCGGGGTGGCGATGAGCGTCCTCGCCGAACGAGTCGACCCCATCGCGCTCGAAGCCCAGCCGATCGACTGAGCCGGGCCCTAGGGCTTCTTCTCGTCGCCCGAGGATCCCGATCCCCCGGCCGGGCCGCCCTCGTCCTTGCTGCGGTACACCGAGGGCTGCTTCTTGCTGAGCCGGGTGTGCTTGGGGCAGTCCGCCACGGGACCGGGGCGCCACTTGCCGTGGCACATGTGACTGGTCGCCATCTGCGGGCTCCTGAGGGAATCGGGGACGAAACCTCATCGTAGAGCCAACCCCGCGCCTGTCCCCAGCGTGGCCGTCATCACAACTCCCCGTAGCGTCTAGATTTCCGAGTACTCGATCTCGATTCGAGGAGCGGCCCATGACACGCATCGGCAGGCCGGTTCTGATGGCGGCGGCGCTCGCCCTCGTGGCGGCGGCGTGTGGTGGCGGGGAGACTGCCACCACCACCACGGCCCCCACCACCACGACCACGGTTCCCACCACCACCACGACCACGACCACGGTGCCGGAGACCACGACCACCACCACGACCCTGCCCGAGTCGCCGGTGATGGCGGTGGAAGGCGACACCAATCACACGGTGTTCGCCATCCAGTTCCTCATCGATTGCGTCGGATACGCCGACCTCATCCCCGACGGCACCTTCAACCTCGGGACGACCGCCGCCGTCCAGGCCGCCCAGACCGCCCTGGGGTTCGAACCCACCGGGGCGCCCACCGAGAACCTGTTCATCGCCCTGAGCCGGGCGTGCCCCGAGTCCCGTCCCCTCACGGTGGGCGCCGACCCGGTGGACACGATCGGCTTCGCCTCCCTCGACGACCCCGAGACATTCACCATCTCGCTGCTCCGCGGCAGCACTCTGACGCTCGTCCCCGGCGAGGGCGTCACCGTTGCGGTGAAAGATCCCGAAGGCGAACCGCTCGCCTCAGAGGACGGCATCGCCTTCGGCATCCTCGCCAGCGGCGATTACACCATCGAGGTGAGCACCAGCGGCGAGCCGACCATCTTCACCCTGCGGGTGGCTGTCGCCTCGGGAGCGGGTGCGGCGGGCGACTGGATCATCACCACCGACGGCATCGCCTACAAGGGCACCAAGTTCACCCTGGGTACGGCAGCGGGACCGATGATCACCAAGATCTTCGAGTTCCTCGGCCACAACGTGCGCGGCACCTACAACGAGTTCGACACCGGATGGAGCGATCCCGACCAACTCGGGGTGCGCGGCATCTTCATCGAGGGGATCGCCTTCCTGTTCCTCGGTCCCAGCCCCTCCTACCCGGGACGGGCCGAAACCTTCGAACGGGTGCGCTACGTCGGTCCCAGCTTCGACGCCAATGGCGGCCCCCGCCCGACGGGATGGGTGCGGACCCTCTCCGGCATCACCGTGGGCAACACCCTCGCCGAGCTGAAGACCACCTACGGCGGAGGCGTGCAGCCGGGCAGCAACGCCAACGAGCACTACTACCGCTACGGCGCCGCCGACGGCTCAGAGGTCTGCTTCTACTTCGGCGACGACGCCCCGACCGACTCGGACAAGATCACCGAGATCTCGACAGAGTGCCGCGGGTAGGGTGGTGAGGGCTGAGGTTCGTGTCGGAGAGCCGTCGGTGGAAGAGACCGACCCGGGGTGGCGGATAACGCCGTAGGATCCGCGCCTCAATCCACAGAGCCCTTGAAGCAG
>JACRIT010000046.1 GCA_016215655.1 Acidimicrobiia bacterium | reverse complement strand
TGGCTGAGGACCGATGACTGATGACTACTCCCCCACCACCCTCACCCCGACCGCCACCGGCACTCCCGCCCACACCGCTCGCGCGCCTTGCACGGCTGCCACCGCGGACTCCGCCTCCTCCTCGTCGGCGAAGAAGGCAAAACAGGCGGGACCGCTGCCGCTGAGCAGCAGTGGGCGATCCCACCGCTCGGCGAGATCGTCCATCCAGTCCCCCAGATCCGGACGAACGTCGAGCGCCGCGGGGAGGAGGTCGTTGCCCACGTCGTCGAAGCCACGCAGTGACGGCGGAAGGCTCCGGCCTCCGATCACCGGGCCGGTCGGTCCCTCCATCTCGTCCCAGTGGCGATAGACCGCGGCCGTGGCCAGTTCGAAGGGAGGCACCGCGATCGCCACCGCGTAGTCGGGCCGCAACGGCACTGTGGTGAGGATCTCGCCCCGGCCCTCCATCCACGCCGTGCCGCCGACCAGGCAGAAGGGGACATCGGACCCGAGAGCGGGTGCGAGACGCTCCGCGGTGCCGGCCGGGGTTCGAAGCAGACGGGTGGCGGCGACCAACCCGGCCGCGGCATCGGCGCTCCCGCCCCCGAGTCCGGCGGCGACGGCGATGCGCTTGTGCAGGTGCAGCGACCATCGGCTCCGCGTCGCGGCCTCGGTGCGCACCGCCTCGACGGCGCGCCACGCCAGGTTGTCCTCCTCCGCCGGCAGGTCCCCATCGATGGTGAAGGCGTCGTCCGCGGCGACGAGCAGGGTAAGCCGATCCGACCACCCCACCGACTGCACCAGCGAACGCAGCGGGTGGTACCCCGAGTCGTCCCGGGGACGAACCCGCAACGACAGGTTCACCTTGGCGAAGCCGTCGACGATCACGATGCCCGCCGGGCGAGTCGCAGCCAGGCTTCGGGCGGCAGGGTCTCGGCGCGTGCCGTCGGATCGATCCCGGCGGCCGCCATGGCCGTCTCCGAGATCAGCCCGCGCAGCGAGGAGCGCAGCATCTTGCGCCGCTGGCCGAACCCGGCTGCCGCAAGACGCACCGCTTCCTCGGCGTCGGGATCCGCCGGGATCCGGTCGATGACCGCCACCGAGGACTCCACCTTGGGTATGGGGAAGAACACGTGAGCCGGGACCCGCAGGGCCACCCGGACGGTGCCGTGGAGTCGCACGACGACCGACGGCAGACCGTAGACCTTGCCCCCGGGATCGGCCACGAGACGATCGACCGCCTCGCGCTGCAACATCACCACGAGACGCCGGATCCGCGGGACGAATCGCAGCATGTCGAGTACGATCGGGGTTCCGACGTTGTAGGGGAGGTTCGCCACCACGACCCATTCTCCTCCGGGAAGCGTCGCATCGAAGTCGACGGCGGCGGCATCGGCAAAGCGGATGTCGGCGCCGACGCCCACCGTCTCCGCCAGGACCGGGCGCAGCGACTCGTCGATCTCATAGGCGATGACCCGCGCCCCGGCGGCGGACAGGGCCCGGGTCAGCGTGCCCGCCCCGGCGCCGATCTCCACGACCTGCGAGCCGGGGCCCACGCCGGCGATCTCGACGATGCGACGCACCAGGTTGGGCTCCACGAGGAAATGCTGACCGAGATCGCGGCGCAACCGGATGCCGTGACGCTCGAGCAACGCCCGGGTCTCGGCTCGGCCCAGCGGCTCAGCCATGGCGGAAGACCCGCGTGGCGGTGGCGGTGGTCATCTCCGCCACCTCGTTGACCGGGATCCCCCACACCTCCGCCAGCGCCTCGCCCACTCGCACCACGTTGGCGGGTTCGTTGGGAGCGGCCTTGTCGATCGGATTGAGGTAGGGGGTATCGGTCTCGACCATGGTTCGCTCCGGCGGCGCCACCGCAGCACCGCGCCGCACCGTGTCGCCGGTGGGAAACACCAGTGGCCCGGCAAACGAGAAGCTGACCCCGAGCGCGTCGAACCGTTTCGTCCACCGCGGCCCACCGGTCCAGCAATGCAGCACCGCCCGCGGACCGCATCCCGTCGACTCCAGCAGGTCGTGGATCTGGGCGAAGGCGTCGCGGCAGTGCACGATCACGGGCTTGTCGAGATCGGCGGCGAGGCGGAGCTGGTCGCGGAATGCCGTGACCTGATCCTCCGGGGCGGAAAGGTTGCGATAGAAGTCGAGACCGCATTCGCCGACCGCCACTGCGCCGGCGGCGAGCCGAGCGATGGCATCGGCCTGCGCCGGCCACCGGGCGGCGTCGTGAGGATGGAGGCCCGCGGTGGGAAGCACCACCCCGGGGAACCGGGCGGCGAGCCGAAACGACTCCTCCGACGAGGCGGCATCGGTGCCGGGGTTGACCATCCACCCCACACCGGCGGCGGCGGCGCGATCGAGCAGGACCGCAGAGTCGTCGTCACCACGGGCGAGCCTCGAGGGCTCGCCGGACCCCACCTCGGGACTTGGCTCGAAGCCCGCTCTGAGATGCAGATGCCCATGGGTGTCCACCCAGCGGGTCACGGCACCTCGATGCGGGGAAACAGCGGGTCGCCCTTGGTCACGGTGACCGCAGGGAAGGTGCCGAAGACGCCGGTCGCCGCCAGCGGACCGTCACCGGGCCCACCGGGAAGGCCGAGCATCTCCCACAGCCGCGAGGCGGCGCGAGGCATCACCGGGGAGATCAACACCGCGCCGACCCGCAGCGACTCGAGGGCGGCATTGAGCACCTGATCGAGCCGGCCCGCCAGGTCGGGGTCCTTGTTCAGCTTCCAGGGTGCGGTCGCCTCGACGAACCCATTGGCGGCGCCGAACAGTCGCCACACCCCGTCGAGCGCCTGTTTGGTGCGGAACTCGGCGAACCCGTCGAGGGCCGCCAGCGCCTCGGCGGCGGCGGCGCGCAACGCCGTCTCCTCGGGGGCGCCCGGGTCGCTCACCGCCGGCACCCGGCCCTGGCGGTAGGTGACCGCGATGTTGAGCACCCGGTTGGCCAGGTTGCCCAGGTCGTTGGCCAGGTCCGCGTTGTATCGCTCGACCATCCCCTCCCACGAGAAGTTGTTGTCGGGCCCGAACGACACGTCGCGCAGGAAGTGGTACCGGTAGCCGTCGGAGCCGAACGTGGGCACGAGATCGGAGGGGAGGATCTGCGTGGCGTTCGACTTCGACATCTTCTCGCCACCCACGAGCAGGAAGCCGTGCACCGCCACCTGCCGGGGCAGGGCGAGTCCGGCCGACATCAGCATCGCCGGCCAGTACACGGCATGGAAGCGCAGGATGTCCTTCCCCACGAGATGCGCCCAGATCGGCCATTGCCGGGCGAATCGGTCGGGATCGTCGGAGAACCCGGCGGCCGACACGTAGTTGATGAGGGCGTCGAACCACACGTAGGCGACCTGGCTGGGATCCCAGGGGAGGGGAATGCCCCAGGTGAGGGAGGAGCGCGACATCGAGATGTCGTCCAGCCCCTGCTGGATGAACCCGATCACCTCGTTGCGCCGGGTCTCGGGGGTGATGAACTCGGGGTGCGCGGCGATATGGCGGAGGAGGCGGTCGCCGTAGGCCGAGAGGCGGAAGAACCAATTGTCCTCGGCATGGATCTCCACGGCGCGGCGATGCACCGGGCACAAGCCGTCGACGAGCTGCTCGGGTGTGTAGTAGGCCTCGCAGGCGACGCAATAGGGGCCCTCGTAGTGGCTCTTGTAGACGTCGCCGGCGTCGTACATCCGCTGCAGCAGAGGCTGGACGGTGTTGCGGTGGCGCTCCTCGGTGGTGCGGATGAAGTCGTCGAACGACATGTCGAGCAGGTCCCAGGTCTCGTGGAAGCGCACCACGATGTCGTCGACCCACTCCTGGGGCGTCATCCCGTGGTCCTGGGCGGCGCGGGCGATCTTCAGGCCGTACTCGTCCACTCCGGTGACCGAGTAGACCTCCTCCCCCACCAGGCGCCAGTACCGGGCGACGGCGTCGGCCACCAGGGTGGTGTACGCGGTCCCGATGTGGGGCCGGTCGTTGGGGTAGTAGATCGGCGTGGAGAGGTACTTCATCGGCGAGGCGGAGGGTAGCGGCGCCTTCTCGGACCTCCCGGTGGTTAGCATTCAGCGGAACCGGGCCGTCGACTCTGGACAGCGGATGGCCCTGAACTGAGAGGCGTACATGAGCACGGGCATCGTGCGGAAGATCGACGACCTCGGGCGGGTCGTCATCCCGGCGGAGATGCGACGGTCCCTCGGTGTGGCCGAGGGCGACGAGTTGGAGATCCTCCTCGAGGGCGACCACATCGCCATCCGGCCGCGGTTCCCGACCGTGATCCGGGAGTTCTCGCTTGCGGAAGGGGCCCGGCTCAACATCCCGGGAACCCCCCTCGAACTCACGCCTGGCGACTATGTCGTCTCGCGCATCATTCGCAGGCGCTGAGCCGGGAGACCGCCAGCGACGTCAGCCGACGACGCGCTCGTAGAGGGCGCGTCGTGACACCCCTCGCTCCGCAGCGACCTGACGCACTGCGGCCGAAGGTGCCACCCCGGCGGCGATGAGGCCGTGCGCTCGAGCCACCGCGGCTTCGAGGTCGGGTATGGCAGCGTCGAGAGCGCCGAGCACCACGGTGATCTCCCCCCGCACCCGATCGCGTCCGCCCCATTCCGCAACGCTCTCCTGGAGCGAACCCCGCCACACCTCCTCGTGGAGCTTGGTCAGCTCCCGGGCCACCACACAGCGACGGGGCCGATCGTGGGCGGCGGCGAGGTCGGTGAGATCGTCGACGAGGCGCTCCGGGGAGGCGAACACCACCGTCGTCCGCTCCTCCACTGCCAGCGCGGCGAGCCGCGCCGCGCGCTCCTTGCCCCGCCGCGGCAGAAAACCCTCGAACACGAACCGATCGGCGGGCTCGCCCGACACGGTGAGCGCCATGGTGACCGCGCTCGGCCCGGGCACCGCAGTCACCTCGGCACCGGCGGCGACGGCAGCCCGCACCGCGGTGAGCCCCGGATCGGCAATGCCGGGGCTGCCGGCATCGGTGATGAGCGCCACGATCTCTCCGGCGGCGAGCCGTGCCTCGAGTTCGCCGGCGCGCTCCGCCTCGTTGCCGACGAAGTAGGACCTCAGCGGCGTCGTCACCCCGAGGTGGTCCAACAGCACGCGGCTCCGCCGGGTGTCTTCCGCGTACACGAGGGTTGCCTGGCGCAGCGCCTCGGCGAGCCTCGGGGCGGCATCGCCCAGGTTGCCGATCGGTCCGGCGCACAGGATCAATCGTCCGGCCACACGGCGAGGATAGGGATCGCGGTCAGCCGATCCCCGACCGCCGGAACCGCGATCCCATCGGTGACTTCCACCATCCAGCAGGTGGAGCGTGGGGCTCGCACCACCCGGCGCGGCTGGAGCACGCCGCCTCGTGTCACCACCCCATCGGCAGAGAGCCCAAACCACCGCAACCGCCCCGTCAGCCCCCACCCGATGAGCGACCGCCCCCGGAAGAGCATCCCGAACGGGCCCGGCGTGGGCCGCAGGCCGCGACGCCGCGCCCCGTGGGTCCACGCCACGAGGAGCGGACCGGACGATGTCGCCCCGACCAGCGCCACGGCCCGAATCCGCAGCCGCCGGGTCCTGGTACGCTCCCCCGTCATGGCCAAGGCAAAGCGCCGCAAAATCCACGCCCGCCGCAGCAAGGCGAACCACGGTCGTCGCCCCAACGCGGGCCGCGGCTAGTCGAAGCCATCGGCTCACCGTAGGGTCTGGGCCGGATCTCGGCTAGACCTTCGCAATTCGCAATGCGCGATTCGCAATGCGCAATGCGCAATGCGCCGGACGCGTCCGAAGCCTCTGGAGCGTTCTGAGCGAATTGCGCCGAGAACCGCTCTCCGTCCCGGATCCCGAGCCATGCGACTCGCTTCCACGAGAGGACCGGGACTGACGAATTGCAGGAGCCGGCCGCCAGGCCGGCGACCCGGCGCATCGCGGGAGCCGGCCCCCAGGCCGGCGACCTGGCGCA
>JACRIT010000045.1 GCA_016215655.1 Acidimicrobiia bacterium | reverse complement strand
CGTATTGCGTATTGCGTATTGCGCACGAATTGCGAATTGCGAATTGCGTCCCCGCATCAGAACGCCCTCCCCATGAGCACGTTCGCCCCCAGCTGATTGGTCCCGCAGTAGTGGTAGTACATCTTCAGGTCGAACGGTCCGGCGGCCGGGGTCCCATCGAGCAGTACTGCGTCACCGATGACGCGGGAGACGACCGGCATCGGCACGATCTCGTCCTCCGAGCCGACACTGACGATGGCGTCGGCCTCGGGCACCGAATAGAACAACGGGCACGAGTAGCCGTCGGCGCCGGCCGCCTCGGACGAGACCACCACGGTTTCGATACCCGCCTGCTCGAGGTACTGGCAGGCCAGCATCATGTCGATGGCGGAGTTGCCCCCACCCTCGGCGGTGAGCACCGCCCCATCGGCCTCGAGCATCCCGGCGAGCTTCGCCGCCCATCGTGACGATCGCTCCTTGTCGTCCTGGGTGTAGTTGTGTCCCCGCTTGATGATGATCCCCACGAAGTTGAGGTCCCGGCCGTGGCGGGCGCGCAACTCCCAGATGATCGGGTTGTTCTGGTGCAGGTAGGTGGCGTTCTTGTAGCACGAGTACACGTACACGCCGCACACGATGGCGCCATCCATCACCTCTCCGGGGTGGATAAGCGTCGGCACGAGATTGTGGATGTCGCGCCCATACAGGAACGTGTCCGCCATCCGTCCCTGTCCCTGCAATTGATAGAAGTAGACGACGTTGGGCAATCCGGGATCGCGGGTGGAGAAGTCGAAGGTGACGGTGTCGTCGGGCGGGATGCCCACGGCGGCGCGGGCGAGGAACTCGGCGACCCGCAGTCCGGCCCGCCGGGCGGCGTCGTCGTAGTCGTCGTTCTCGATGTCGGGGTTCGGGGTGAGCACGAGCACGACGTTGCGCACCCGGGAGAACGGGCTGTAGACGGAGGTGGGACCGGACATGTCCACCACCGCCTCGCGCGCCTGGAGCAGCCCGGAGAACGGCTTGGGGTACCGGCTGGAGACGAGGACGCTCACCCCGGCCAGACGGAGGGTGTGTCCGGATCCCACGGTGGCCATGCCGCCGAGGAAACCGGGGAACACCACCCCGTCGCCGACCTTGGTCCGCGGCTCCACGGCGTCGAGACAGTGCACGATCCGGGCGTCTTCACCGGGCTGGGCCACCTCGACCTGCACCGCGGCGATGCGAGGGTCGGAGAGCACGAGATCGGCGACCTGCGAGGTCCCCACGGTGAGCACCCCGCCGGCGATCCCGGTGGCGGGTCCCAACCGAACCTCACCGATTTCGACCGTGTGCACCTGGAGCCCGATCGGATGCTTCATCGCCCGCCCATCATGCCAATGGTCATACCATCAGACCAAATCGTGAGGCCAGACTAGCCAGGGCGCCAGGGCGAATCCGGACAGGGCCTCCGCAATGCGCAATTCGCAATGCGCGAAGGCACGGGCTGCCGGGACCGAGTACCGGATGGACAGAGGGCAGACGGCAGAGGACAGAAGCCCGGAATCGCGTGGTTCTGAGCGCATTGCGCATTGCGGCAAGCCGGCTGCCTTCCTGGTGACTGGGGATTGGCGACTGGAGACGCCTTCGCTCACACCGACGTCGGCGGCACCGTCTCGGCGTCGGCCGTTGCCCGCCGGCGCCGGGCGCGGTCGGTCAGCACCACTCCGGCGAGGATGAGGGCGCCGCCGGCGACGATCCCCGGCTGCAGCTGCTCGTCGAGGGCGATGACCCCGACGGCGACGGCGATGAGCGGGATGACATAGCCGATGGCCGCCGAGTAGGTCACCGTCACGTGGCGCAACAGCCAGTAGTACAGCGCCACCGGGATGAAGGTGGACACGATGGCGATGTACCCGAGGGTCCCCCATCCCGCGGCGGTGGGATTGGCCGGGGCTCCTTCGATCACCAGCATGAGCACGGTGGTGATCACGGCCCCGAACACGAACTGCACCCCGGCGACCGCCAGCGGCGAGTATCCCCCGGCGTGGCGCTTGGCGTAGACCCCGCCGAGCGCCACCGACACCACACCCGCGAGGGCGAGCACACCGGAGAGCGCAGGGCGTCCCCCCTCGCCGATGCCGGCATCGCCGGAGAGCACCAACACCGCGACTCCGGACAACGCCACGATGAGTCCCGTCATCGTGCTGCGATCCAGGGGCTCGTCGGGGAGCATGAAGTGGGCGGTGATGGCGGTGGCCAACGGGACCAGGGCGGAGGCGAGCCCGACGAAGCCGGCCGAGGCGTACTGGAGAGCGAAGTTGCGACTGAGGAACGGGATGGTGACGCTCATCACCGACATCACCGCCCCCACCCGCCACCCCAGCGGACCGACGCTGAAACCGTGACGCACCGCCACCGCGTACACCACGACCGCGACCGCGGCGATCGTGGAGCTGATGGCGACGATGGCGAACGACTCGAGCCCCTCATCGAAGGCGACCCGCGTCATCACCCCGCCGGTGCCCCAGCCGATGCTGATGAGGAGGAACACCGACCAGATCCGACCCTGGGCGGGAGGAGTGGACATGGCGGAAGTAGAGCAGGCGAAGGAGAACGCGGGCAAATCTGGTGGCTGTCGGCTACCAGCCCGAGCGGGCGGTGACGAGCCGACGCGTCTGGCTGGAGGCTGGCGGCACGCCCGCAACGCGAAGCGGGGGCGGCCCGATGGCCGCCCCCGCTTCCGATCCCTATCCGATCAGCCCACGAAGCACGGAGCGGCGAGATCGAAATCGGCCGCAATCGTGCCGACGAAGGCGTCGGTCAATGGGTTCAGACCATCCGACGTATCCGCATCGGCCTGGTTGAGGAACGTCGAACGAACCACGTGGTCGTTCGGCGTACCCGCATAGGTCCGCGTCGGCAGGATGCCCTGGTAGTCGATGTCCTCGAGCGTGGCTGCGATCGCCGCCACGTTGGAGCGGGTCAGGTCACCGGAGGCAATGGCCTCGGTGAGCAAGGCCAGCCAGGGATACTGCCAGGTCCAACCGGCGACGTACGAGCCGCTCGGGGTGCGCCCATGGTTCTCGGCGGCGGCACGCATCGCGGCGTGGCCCTCGGTGTCCGTGTCCCAGCCCGCCCACGGCGAGGTGCCGACATAGACCGCCTCGAGCAGCGGCATCAGGTCGGCATTGCCCTTGAGGGCGACGTTCCAGGTCGGCCCGGCGCCGAGGATCTGGAAGCTGGTCATCCCGTTCTGGAACAGACCACCGGCCACCTGCGCCATCTCGGTCGGGCCGGTGACCATGACGATCACGTCCGGCTGAGCGGCGAGCAGGGCGGGCACGGTCTCGGCGACGCTGCCGCCGAACGAGACGGGGATCTGCAGGATCTCGGCGACGGGATCACCGAGACCCAACTGGGCGGCAGCGATCTTGGCGCCAGCGCCGTAGTCGCCGCCGTAGTCACCGGGGAACGCCACGAGCGCCCAGGTGAACGGGGTTCCGCCACGGAGGTCGTAGAGACCCTCCATGCCGTTCATGGCCTCGAAGCAGTACGGAGCACCGGACTCCATGATGAGGCCGGCATCGACGTCGGTGAACGCCCACCCGGAGAACCAGGTGGCGGGAGCGGCGACGATGTCACCCTCGACCAGGGTCGGCAGCGCGCCGAGCGTCTGCGGGGTGCCCAGGGACTGGGCCAGACCGAGCACGCGATCGGCGAGCGTGACGGCGCCTTCGGCCGTCTGCGTCGGGTCGTAGTGGGCGTCGATGGTGTTCTCGGCCGTGATCACGACGTCCCAGCCATCGATGCCACCAGCGGCGTTGACCTCCGCCCAGAAGTCCTCCTGGGCCTGGGTCAGCGGCACCCCGAGCGGCGCGAACGGACCATCGGTGAGGTCCGAGATCACGCCGAGGTAGATGCACCCGTTGCCTTCGTTCACGGCATCGGCACACGGCGACGGCGTCACACCGAGATCGAAGGCGACCTCGGGCTCGGGCGGCAGCGTGGTCGTTGCCGCCGTGGTACCGGCGACCGTCGTCGTGGTTGCCGCCGTCGTGGTCGTGGTCTCGGCGTCGTCATCGCCGCAGGCCGCTGCCACGAGGGCAAGCACGATCAGGAGGCTCGAGAATACGAGCCGCCGATTCTTCATTCTGATTCCCTCCCTGGTGTTGCGAAGTAGGCCCGACCCGGGGGGTCGTGCGGTCACACACTATCCGACCGCCCACCGACTCGCGCAGATCGTGCGTTCGAGCGACTCCACGGCGGCCGCCGGGAGGCTGCCGGTTCCATCGGTCTGGGACCGGTCTGGGGCCGGTCCCCCATCCCCGGCCGGCGACCCTCCCGGCGCCCTAGTAGGAGAAGGGCCAGGCCTTCCAGTAGTTGCGAATCCGGATCCAGATCCCGTACAGACCCAGAGGTTCCAGGATCAGGAACACCACGATGAGGCCCCCGAACAGGATCAACTCCATCTGGGCGAGGGTGACCAACCCGCCGGTCGGCGAGTCGGAGATGAACCCGAACATCCAAAAGCCTGCCAGCCACTTCACCAGCCGGGGAAGGAAGGTGATGAACACCGCTCCCATGATCGAACCCGACACGGTGGCCACCCCGCCGATGAGCACCATGGCGATGAACTCGATGGAAAGGAGCAGGTTGAAGCTGCCCGGCTCGAGTTGTCCCACCGCGGTGTAGAGCAGCGCCCCGGCGACACCGGCGTAGAACGACGACACCACAAAGGCGATCATCTTGTAGCGGGCCAGGGGGATCCCCATCATCTCGGCGGCGATGTCGCGGTCGCGGATCGCCGCCAGTGCCCGGCCCACCCGCGATCGGGCCAGATTCTTGGCGACAAACCCGAGGACGACGAGGAGGGCGAGGCCGAGGAAGAACAGCTTCTGGTGCTTGCTGAGGAAGATGCCGAACACCTCCCCTGCCTCGTCGAAGCGAAGTCCGAACAGCGACGGCACACCGGTGGGGCGACCCACGCCGACTCCCCCGGTGAGCACCGTCGCCTCGCGGAACACGTGCTCGCCGATGAACACCAGACCGAGTGTGACGAAGGCGAGGTAGAGGCCGCGCAGCCGGAACGCCACCGGAGCCACGATGAGCCCCATGAACGCCGCCGCCAGGCCGGCGGCCGGAAGCCAGATGATGAGATCGAGGTCGTAGCCGACGAGCATGGTGCGCTCGACGAATTGGCCGGTGCTGAGATCGACCACCTGCCGGGTCACCTCGGTGCCGCCGAGGATCGCACCGGTGAACGCTCCCACTCCGAGGAAGAAGGCGTGACCCAGCGAGACCTGGCCGGCGAACCCGGTCACGATGTTGAGTCCGATCGCCCCGATCGAGGCGAACACGGCGGTGACGGCGATGAGCAGGAGATCGCCGGTGAGGGTGAAGTCGACGAGGCCAGGGATCAGGGGAAGCGTGCCACCGAGGCCGAGCACCACCACCGCCACGAGCAGCACGGCGAACCAGAACCGAGCCACATTGGACCGGAACACGGCGACATCGTCGCGATAGTCGGCGATGAGTCCGGGACGCAGCCTCATACCCGCTCGATCTCCTTGGTTCCGAAAAGACCGTACGGCTTGAAGAGCAGCACGAGTAACATGACGACGTAGGGCACCAACTGGGAGAAGCCCTTGCCCAGGAACGGGGCGTATTCCGGTTGATAGGTGGCGGCGAGGGTCTCGGAGACGGCAACGAGCAGCGCGCCGACGATGGCGCCGGCGATCGAGTCGAGGCCGCCGACCACCACCACCGGCAGGGCCTTGAGGGCGGTCACCGCCGCCGATCGTTCGAAGCCGACACCGGAGCCGAGGAACACCCCGCCGAACATGGCCAGGACCGCGGCGATCGCCCACGACAGGGCGAACACCGTGCTCACCGAGACCCCCTGGGTCAGCGCCACCTCCTGGTCGAACGCGGTGGCGCGCATCGCCAGGCCGAGTCGCGAGTACTTGAAGAAGGCGAGGAGCAAACCGACGAGCACCGCCACGGCGACGATGGCGGCGATCTGACGGTGGGCGATGTTGAGCCCGCCGAACTCCACGAACCCGAATCCCCAGGGGTCGCCCATCTGACGGATCTCGACGCCCATGAGGTCGAGCGCGATCACCGAGATCACGGTGTTGAGACCGATGGTGAGGATCGCCACCGCGAACACCGGCTTGCCCACCATGGGGCGCAGCGTCGTCCGCTCCACGATCACCCCGGTGGCGGCGGCGAAGAGCGCTCCGACGACGATCGCCAGGGGGAACGCCCATCCCCAGACCGTGGCGAAGTAGAGCACCCAGTACCCGCCCAGCAGGAGCAGCGCCGGCTGGGCGAAATTGAGCACCTGCATCGACTTGTAGATGATGACGAAGCCGAGGGCGATGAGGGCGTAGATCGAGGCCAGCGACACCCCATTCACCAGCGCCTGGAGGAACTGCGTCATCGGTACATCGACTCGATCATGTCGGCGAACTTCGTCTCGATCACCGAGCGCTTCACCTTCTGGGTGGCGGTGAGCTCGCCTTCTTCGTGGTCGAGTTCCTTCGTGAGCAGGCGGAAGCTCTTCACCTGTTCGACCCGGGAGAACTTCTCATTGGCGGCGTCGACGGCTTTCTGCACCAGCTTCACGACCTCCGGCTTCTCCGAGAGGTCCCGATACGTGGTGTGCGGGATCTTGTGCCGCTGCGCCCACTCGCTCACGACCTCGAAGTCGATCCCGATGAGGGCGGTGAGGAACTTGCGGCGATCACCGATGACGATCGCTTCCTTGATGAAGGGCGATGTCTTCAGGGTGTTCTCGATCTCGGACGGTGAGATGTTCTTGCCGCCGCTCGTGATGATGATGTCCTTGATGCGATCGATGATCTTCACGTGGGTGCCATCGACCCACTCCCCGACGTCGCCGGTGTGCAGCCAGCCATCGGCGTCGATGGTGCGGGCCGTCGCCTCCGGCATGTTCCAGTACCCGGCGAACACCGCAGGGTGCCGGGTGAGGATCTCCCCCGTCTCGTCGTCGAGGCGGAGCTCCACCCCGGGATAGGGCTCGCCCACCGTGCCCAGCTTCACCCGGCCGGGGCGATTCGTGGTGGCGACGCCACAGTTTTCGGTCATGCCGTAGGCCTCGTGGAGTGGCACCCCGATCGACATGAAGAACTGGAGGATCTCAGGGGCGATCGGCGCCGCGGCCGAAACCCCGTAGCGGATGCGACGCAACCCGACCCGGTCCTTGAGCGATCGAAACAGGAACACGTTGCCCACCGTCGTGAGCGTCCGGGTGAGCGCCGAGTGGCGTCCCTCGCGGCGCACCAGGGCCTTGCCCACATAGCGGGCCGAGGTCATCCAGAGGGCGGCATTCACCCGCTTCAGCCGGGAAGCGGAGGCGAGACGCACCTGAATGGCCGCATGGATGCGCTCCCAGATGCGCGGCACCCCCTGGACGATGGTCGGCTGCACGTCACGCATGTCGGCAACCAGGGTGTCGAGCGACTCGCCGAAGTGGATCGGTACGCCGGCGCCGGTGTTGAACACCACCGAGAACAGCTTCTCGTAGATGTGGCAGAGAGGAAGGTACGAGACGATGAGATCGTTCGGACCGGGACCGGGCTGCACGATGCCCTGGTCGCCGGCGATCTCGTCGGTGGCGAACTGCAGGTTGCCCAGCGTGATCATCGATCCCTTCGGAGGGCCGGTCGTGCCCGAGGTGTACACGAGGTAGGCGAGATCCTCCGGGCTGGCCTGGGCCATCCGCTCGGCCACGGCATGGGGGTGTGCCTCGCGGTGCGCCCGACCCTCGGCCATGAATGCGTCCCACGACATGAGACGCGTGTCGTCGTAGGCGTCGACCCCGCGGTGCTCGAGATAGATGATCTTCTCCACGGAGGGCACGTCGGCGGCGGCGAGGGCCAGCACCTTGTCGGCCTGCTCCTCGTCTTCGACGATCAGGAGCCGCGAGCCGGAGTTGTTGACCAGGTACTCGACCTCGCTGGTCGGATTCGTCGGATAGAGCCCCATGCAGGCGGCCCCGGCGGCCAGGGAGCCGAGGTCGGTGAACAACCACTCGGGGCGGTTGTCGGAATGGATGGCGACGCGATCGCCGCGCTCGATCCCGTGAGCGATCAGCGCATGGGCAAAGGTCTCCGCCTGATCCCAGAACTCGGCCCAGGTGAATTGACGCCAGATGCCCCGGCTCTTCTCGCGTAACGCCACCGCGTCCGGGGTCCGGGCGGCGAAGTCGCGCAGCCGGCTCGCCGGCGAGATCGTGCCCTGCAGGGTCGTGGTCATGCGGCACCTCCGGGGTCGGCGACGGCGTGCTCCTGGCCGAGATAGGCACGGATCACATCCTGGTTGGCCTGGATCTCACGGGGCGTCCCCACGGCGATGGGCCGCCCGAAGTCGATGGCGAGCACGGTGTCGGCGAGGTCCATCACCATGTGCATGTCGTGATCGACGAGGAGGATGCCGATGCCCAGCTCGTGGCGAATGTCGGTGATGAACCGCGCCATGTCCTCGGTCTCTTCGAGGTTCATCCCGGCCGCCGGTTCGTCGAGAAGGAGCAGCTTCGGGGCCATGGCCAGGGCCCGTCCCAGCTCGACGCGCTTCTGGATGCCGTAGGGCAGCATCGCCACGAACGACTTGCGGTGCTGCTGGATGTCGAGGAACTCGATGATGCCTTCGACCACCTCGCGGTTCCGTGCCTCCTCGCGGGCCGCCCGGCCGAAACGGATCATCGCCGCCGGAGTGCCGTAGTGGAGATGCTGATGGCGCCCGAGCATGAGATTGTCGAGGACCGTGAGCTGCGGGAACAGCTCGATGTTCTGGAACGTGCGCGCCACCCCCAGATCGGCGATCCGGTCGGGGCGCATCCCGATGATGTCGCGACCACCGAAGCGGATCGAGCCGCGCCCGGGGTGATACACGCCACTGATGCAGTTGAAGATCGAGGTCTTGCCGGCGCCATTGGGTCCGATCACGGCGAACACCTCGCCGCGACGAACGGTCAGGGTCACTCCGTCGATCGCCTTGACCCCCGCAAACGACAGGTGTACGTCTTCGATCTCGAGCAGGGGCGACCCATCGGCCTCGGCGGCAGGAAGGATCTCGTGGAGCAGCCGCGCCCTCATGACAACCACCGTTTCTTGCGCCGATAGTGCTTGACCTCGGCGAACGACTTCGAGCCCTCTGAGGAGAGCCCGAGGTAGAACTCGCGGACGTCCTCGTCGTCGAGCAACTCACGCGCCGGCTTGTCCATGACGATCTTCCCCGTCTCCATGATGTAGCCGTGGTGGGCGATGCTGAGGGCCATCGTGGCGTTCTGCTCGACGAGCAGCACGCCCGTACCCTGGCGGTTGATCTCCACGATGATGTCGCGAATCTGCTGCACGAGCAACGGGGCGAGGCCGAGGCTCGGTTCATCGAGGAGCAGGAAACGGGGGCTCGACATGAGCGCCCTTCCGATGGCGAGCATCTGCTGCTGGCCGCCGCTGAGGTATCCGGCGGTGAACCGGGGCCGCTCCTTGAGTTGGGGAAACAACTCGTACACCCGCGCCAGATTGACGTCGAGCGTCTTGCGGGCGGTGTGTGCCCCGAGCCGGAGATTCTCCTCCACGGTGAGTTCGGCGAGGATGCGGCGGCCTTCGAGTGCCTGGCCGATCCCGAGCTTCACCACCTTGGCTGGGGGAAGATGATCGATGCGGTGTTCATCGAGGGTGATCTGGCCCTTGGTGAGGTCGCCGCGATGCACGTCGAGCAGTCCGCTGATAGCCCGGAGTGTCGTCGACTTGCCGGCGCCGTTGGCACCGAGGAGCGCCACGATCTTGCCGTCGGGTACCTCCAACGAGATCCCGCGCAACACCAGGATCACGTCGGAGTAGACGACCTCGACGTTCTTGAGGGCCAGCATTGCCTGGGGAGGCTACACAGTGCGACGGCAGGGTGCCCAGGGGGCGGGCGATGGGCAATGGGTGATGCGGCGACTACGGCTGCGCAATCCGCAATTCGCAATTCGTCAGACCGCCGAGAGACGTGGCGAAGGGCGACCGAGACCGGGGAACGGGCAACGGGTAACGGGTAAGGGGTAATGGCGCATTGCGAATTGCGAATTGCGCAACGGCGGCTCAGCTCCCCTCCACCCACTCTGCTCCTCCCTCCCATGTCTCCTTCTTCCAGATGGGGGCAGTGGACTTGAGTTCGTCGATGACGAGACGGGCGGCGGCAAACGCCTCGGGACGGTGGCCCGACGAGACCGCCACCCCGACCGAGACCTCCCCCACCGAGAGGATGCCGACACGATGCGCCACCGCCACCGCCACCACGGCATGACGACGCCGCGCCTCGGCGACCACCGCACCGATCCGCTCTTCGACGACCTCGTGATAGGCCTCGTACTCGAGTGAGGTCACCCGGCTCCTCCCCGGGGCGTGGTCCCGCACCGGGCCGAGGAACAGGACGACGGCTCCCGCCGAGGGGTCCCTGACGGCGTCGATCAACGCCGCCGGATCGATGGGAGCCTCGGAAACGGTCACGCGATCTCTGCGGGGTACCGGCGCTGCGACCATACAATCCTCCCATGACCGACACTACCGGGAGTCGTCCTGATCGATTGATCGATTGGGGGGACAACCTGGAAGAGCCTCCCGGCCCGATCATGACCTTCCCCGTCGAGCCGGCCAGGGTGATCGAGGTGGCGACACCCCGCTCCCGCTGGCCCTTCGTGGCGGGGATGACGCTGGCGGCGCTCATTGGCGCCGCCACGGCGGCGACGGTCCTGCTCCTCGCCGACGACGATGCTCCGCCCGCCGTCGCCGTGTCGGCGCCCTCGACCTCGACCGTGCCCGGCCCCACCACCGCAGGGTCGTCCACGGCGGCACCGTCGACGGCGACCGAGGTCGCCGCCCTCGTCATCCCCTCGATCGTGACCGTCGAGGTCAGCAGCACCGCCTCGGACGAGTTCGTCGCCGACGCATCGGGATCCGGCGTCGTCCTCGCCTCTTCGGGGACCATCGTCACCAACCAGCACGTCGTCGATGGCGCTGTGGCCATCCGCGTGGTGTTCGCCGACGGGCGGACCTACACCGCCACGCTGCTCGGAGAAGATGACCTCACCGACCTCGCCGTGCTCGACATCGCCACCGAGGGCCTCACCCCCATCGCCATCGGCTCGTCGCGGTCCATGTCCATCGGCGACACCGCGATCGCCATCGGCAGTCCCCTCGGACTCGAGGGCGGTCCATCCGTCACCGTCGGAGTGCTGTCCGCATTCGACCGCAGGGTCGACACCGGCGAGGGCACCGAGCTCTTCGGGATGCTGCAGACCGACGCTCCGATCACCCGGGGCTCGAGCGGCGGCGCTCTCGTCGATGCCCATGGCCGACTCATCGGCATCACGAGTGCCATCGGCGTGAGCGATGTCGGGGCCGAGGGCTTGGGTTTCGCCATCCCGGTCGAGATGGTCGAACGGATCACTGCCGACCTGATCGCCACCGGAGTGTCGCCGCACCCCTTCCTCGGGATCTCGGGCGCGACCCACTTCGAGACCCAGGTCGATGGCGCGCTGGCTCCGGCCGGTGTGCAGATCGCGGAGGTCATCGCCGACACTGCGGCGGACCTCGGCGGGCTGGCCGTTGGTGACATCATCACCACCTTCGACGGCGAACCGGTGGTGACCATGGACCGCCTCGTGGTCGAGCTCCGCTACTTCCGTGTTGGTGACACCATCGAACTGGGCATCACCCGGGACGGAGCGCCCCTGAGCCTCGCGGTCACCCTTCTGGAGCGTCCCGAGGACGTATGACCGACAACCTCTTCGATCGCCTGGCCGACCTGTTTCGGTCGCCGGGTCCGGTGAACTGGCGATTGGCGCGCGAGATCGCCGAGAGTGCCTCCGGGACCCCGGAGCCGATCGATCCCTGGCTCGACGAGGAGTATCGCGATCTCGCCGCCACGGCCGCCCGTCATGTCGACTCCGCATCCCCCCTCGACCCGCTGTCGGTGCCGGGACCGCCGCGCATCGTCGATCGACGGTCGTGGGCGGCGGGGTCGGCCGAAGGGCTCGCCTACCTCGCCGAGCCGCTGGCCTCCAAGCTCGTCGGCCCCGGACCGCTCCCCGACATGCTGCGCTCGCTCGGGCCTGCCCTCATCGGTCTGCAGATGGGGGGGATGGTGGGGGCGATGAGCCACCGCGTGCTGGGAGGGTTCGACATCGGACTCCCTTCCGGCCGGGATGAGGCGCCCGCCTTCGTCGTGCCGAACGTCGAGCAGTTCGCCACCGACTACTCCCTCGATGCGCGTCAGGTCCGGCTCTGGGTGGCGATGCACGAGACGACGTACGTCGCCGCACTGAGCCGCGCCTGGGTGCGCGAGCATGCAGTGATGCGGATGGACGCCTTCGTCGATTCGCTCGAGGTCGATGACGAAGGCCTCGCCGAACGAATGCAGATCCTCCAGGACCCGGACGCGCTGCAGAGGATGGTGGAGGGAGGCGAGGGCATGCCGTCACTGCTCTCTGCGACCGGTGGAGCCGGCGAACTCGCCGAGGTGCGCACCCTCATGTCGATCGTCGAAGGCTATGCCGACTTCCTCATCGACCGTACCGTTGGAGCGCTCCTCCCGCAGGCGGGAACGATCGGTGAGGCCATCGATCGCCGGCGCGCCGAGCCCTCCCCAGATCAACGCATGCTCGCCCAGATGGTCGGCCTCGACCTCCAGCACGGCCGATACCGCCTTGGCACCACCTTCTGCTTCGAGGTGGCCCGCCGCTGGGGCGACGACGCCATCCACCACCTCTGGGAGAGTCCGGAGACCCTGCCCCACGCCGGGGATCTGGAAGACCCCGTGGCGTGGGCGGCGCGCGCATTGCTGTAGGAGAAGTCTCCAGTCACCAGTCCGTACATGCCTCCAACGGGTCACGGATGACGGGCAACGGGCAACGGGCGACGGGCAACGGGCAACGCCTACTCGTCCTGGATGGCGGAGGGATCCCCTCCGGGGAATGACCCCGTAACGACGAAGGCGACATGCTCGGCGATGTTCACGGCATGGTCGCCGATGCGCTCCAGGTACCGCCCGATCCGCGACAGCTCGATCGCCAGGTCGAACCCGATGTTCTCGGCGTTGCGGGCGATGGCCCGGTAGAGCTCGCCCACCACCTCATCCACCTCGTCGTCGGCGCGATCGATCGCCGTCGCGGCCTCCGGATCGAGCGAACGAAGCGCATCCAGGCCGCGGGCGAACAGGTCGGCCGAGGCCCGGGCGAGCCGGGCCACCAGGGAATGCATGTGCGGGGGCAGGGTGTAGCCGTCGCGGCGCAGCAGACCCTTGGCACCGTTGACAGCGAGATCGCCCGACCGTTCGATCTCATAGAGGATTCGGGTGGCGGACACGAGGAAGCGGAGGTCTCCGGCCACCGGCTGCTGGCGGGCCATGATCTCGAACACCCGGAACTCGAGGCGGGAGTAGCGCTGGTCGATCTCCTCGTCGGCGCCCACCACGGTGCGGGCGAGATCGAGCCGGTTCTCGAGGAGTGCCTCGCCCATACGGCGGGTGTTCTCCAGCACCAACCCCCCGAGCTCGAGCATGCCCGTCCTCACCTCGTCGAGGCTCTCGGCGAAGCGATGACGGGCGTCGCTGTGGTCGGTCGTCATGACACTCGCCCCTTTCAGCCGAACCGGCCGGTGATGTAGTCCTCCGTCGCCCGCTGCGACGGCTTCGTGAAGATCTTGCCGGTGTCGTCGAACTCTACGAGTCGCCCGGTGCGCGCCCCGGTCTCCTTGATATCGACGGTGAAGAACGCGGTCCGGTCGCTCACCCGCGCCGCCTGCTGCATGTTGTGGGTGACGATGATGATCGTGTAGTCCTGCTTCAGCTCGATCATGAGTTCCTCGATGCGAAGGGTGGCGATGGGATCGAGCGCCGAGCACGGCTCGTCCATGAGCACGACATCGGGATTGGTGGCAATGGCCCTGGCGATGCACAGCCGCTGCTGCTGGCCGCCGGACAAGGCGTAGGCCGACTGACGCAGCTTGTCCTTGACCTCGTCCCACAGGGCGGCACGGCGCAGCGAATGCTCCACGAGCTCGTCGAGGTTTCCCTGGTGGCCGGTCACCCGGGGGCCGAAGGCGACGTTCTCGTAGATCGACTTGGGGAACGGGTTCGGCTTCTGGAAGACCATGCCCATGCGCCGGCGCACTTCGACCGGATCGATGCGAGGGCCGTACAGGTCGACCCCGTGGTACCGCACCGCTCCGTGCACCCGGGCCGACGGAATGAGGTCGTTCATCCGGTTCAAGCAGCGCAGCACCGTGGTCTTGCCGCACCCCGACGGTCCGATGAAGGCGGTGATCTCGTTGGCGCCGATGGCGAGGTCGATGTCCTCCACGGCCCGAAAGGACCCGTAGTCCACCGACAGGCCGTCGAGTTCGAATACGGGCACGCCGCCCCGCTCGGCACCCGGGGTGCCGCCACCCAGGGATCGTGCCACCGAAACCGGCCCGTCCATGCTCATGTGCCTTTCTCGAATCGATTGCGCAGGTAGATGCCGGTGCCGTTGATGAGGAGCAGCACGATCAGCATCACGAGGATCAATGCCGCCGTCAACGCCCGGAACTCGTCTTGCGGCAGCCGGGACCACGAGAACACGAGCACCGGCATGGCGCTGAACCGCCCCTGCAGTGTCTCCACGAACGAGGCATCACCCACGCTGAAGAACGTGGTGATGCCACCGACGAGGAGCAGGGGCGCCGCTTCGCCGAATGCCCGGCCGAGCGAGAGAATGGTGCCGGTGAAGATGCCAGGCGCCCCCACGGGGAGGATGTGGTGCCGGATCACCTGCCACTGGGTGGAGCCGACGCCATAGGCGGCCTCGCGCAACGCGTTGGGGACCGCTCGGAGTGACTCGGCGGTGGTGATGATCACGATGGGGAGGGTGAGCAGGCCGAGGGTGAGCCCGGCGGCGATGACACTGCGGCCCTCGACCTCGGGCCCGGTGATGCCGCCGAGGAGCTTGACGAAGATGGCCAGGCCAAGCAGCCCGTACACGATCGACGGCACTCCGGCGAGATTGCGGATGTTGGCATTGATGAACCGCGTCAACCGGGTGTCGGGGGCGTACTCCTCGAGATAGATGGCCGCGGAGATCCCCAGCGGGAAGGCGATCACCGCGGTGAAGACCATGAGGGTCAGCGACCCATAGAACGCCTGCCAGATCCCGGCCTCGTGCGGATCCGCCGACATCTGCGATGTGATGAACGTGGTGACGCTGCGATCACGCCACGCCGGCAGGCTGCCGCTGATCACGGTGTAGAGCAGCGTCGCCAGGATCGCCATGGCGACGATGAGACAGGCGAACAGCGCCGCGGTGAACACGGTGCCGCGCACATCGCGGCGGTGGTGGGTGAGCGCGCGAGACACCGTTTCGGGTCCGGCGGCGAGGGCGGTGCGGTTCACGGCTAATACCTCTGGCGGAAGCGGCGGACGAACCGCTCCGACATGACGTTGAGCACCAGCGTGACGAAGAACAGCAGCAGCCCGAGGAAGAACAGGCTCTGGAAGGCGTAGTCGTCCCCGCGCACCTGGTCGGAGCCGATGGCGAGGGCCGCCATGGCGGCGGTCATCGTCTGTCCCGGCTCGAAGACGTTCCAGCCGAAGAGCGAGCCCCCGGTGGCTCCGGCGGCGAGGGCGACGACCATCGTCTCGCCCACCGCCCGGGAGAAGGCGATGATCAACGACGCCACCACACCCGAGACCGCCGCAGGGAACACCACCCGGATGCTCGTCGCCATCCGGGTCGCTCCCAGCCCGTACGACGCCTCACGCAACGACCGCGGCACCGCCCGCAGCGCATCCTCGCTCACCGAGGCGACGAGAGGAATGGTGAGGATGCCGACCCCGATGCCGGCGGCGAGCATGTTGAAGCCGACCACCTGGTCACCGAAGATGGGACGGAGCACGCTCGGCGTGATGAAGGTGAGGGCGAAGAATCCGAGCACGACACTGGGGATCCCGGCGAGCAGCTCGAGGGTCGGTTTGAGCACCCGGCGGGTGCGCGGGGTGGCGTACTCGGAGAGGTAGATCGCCGAGCCGAGCCCGAGCGGGGCAGCGACCGCCATGGCGATGCCCGCCACGGTGAGGGTTCCGACGAACAACGTGCTGAGGTCGAAGATGCCGCGTCGCGGAAACCAACCGATGTCGGTGAGGCCTCCCAGATCGACGTTGCTGATGAACGTCCACGCCTCTCCTGCCAGCGACCCGACGATGGCGATGCTGATGATCACCGAGGTGGCGGCAGCGGCGAAGAAGAACCGCCGGATGCGCTTCTCCCGGCGCCGGCGCGCGGGAACACCGCCGAGCTGGACCTCGATCGCCTCAGAAGTCTGCATCCCCGTGCTCCTCGATGACTCGTCGACCGACCCGTTCGCGGGGTGGGGCGGATCGGACACTACCGGTGCGATCCGCCGTCTCACTCGTGCCTCCGGGATGCCGGAAACGTTCGATCACCCGTCCTCCCCGACCTTCGTCGTGCGCGATTCCCAGTTGGCGACCCAGGTGGCGAGCTCCTCGTCGGGAAGCCGGACGTAGCCGGCGTCGTCGACGGCGACGATCCCCTCGGCGGAGAGGTAGAAGTCCACGAAGGCGGCGACCTCCGGTTTCTCCTCTGCCGCCGCTTTGCTCACGTAGATGAACAGCGGACGCGCGATCGGGTACTCGCCCGAGGCGATCGTCTCCGGATTCGGGGCGACGCAGCCGTCTCCGCCATCGATTTCCAGGGCCTTGACGAGGTTCTGGTTCTCGACGAAGAAGGCATACCCGACCCAACCCAGGGAGCCGGGATTGTCCCGGATGCCGCTGATGATCACGTTGTCGTTGGGAGACGACAAGTAATCGATGCGAGGCAACTCATCCGTGCCGCGTGACTCGGCGATCCCGGCGAGCACCAGATCCACGAACGAGTCGAACGTTCCCGACTCCTCGCCGGGACCGGTCACCACCAGATGTACATCCGGATACGGGGCATGCGCTCCCCCGAGTCCGGCGGCTGCTAGCTCGGCGGCCAGCTGATCCGCATCGGCCCACGAATCGAAACGGACCGACTCGGAGCCGAGCAGGGCGTAGAGGTCACCGAAGTCCAGGCACGACACCGCGGTGTTGTCGTGCGCCGCGAGCACGGACAGGCCGTCGATGGCCACCTTGATTTCGATCGGCTCGATACCGTTGGCGAGGCAGGTCTCCAGCTCGGACCCCTTGATCTCCCGCGAGGCATCGGAGATGTCGGTCTCACCGTTGCAGAACAGGACCATGCCGTCGGAGGTCCCGGGACCATCGACGCTGATCGCCACCGAAGGGTTCACCGCCTCGAAGGCCTCGGCGACACGAGCGGAGATGGGTTCCACGGTCGACGAGCCCGAGATCACGATCTGACCCGGTGTCCCCGAGCCGGCGGTCGTCGTCGCCGCGTCCCCGCCGCAGGCAGCGGCTGCGAGCGTGGTGACGAGCACGAGGACGCCGAGACACCCGGTCTTGCCGATCACGTCGTCTGTTCCTCCTGATGGAGCTGCATGTGAGCCACCGTACAACGGGCCGGTGACGGCTCTGCTTCGCCAAGGTGAATGGAAGGTGAACTTCTCGAGGGTCCAGAGGTCACTCCCCCGCCTGACCTATTCTCGCTTCGTGGACATCACCACCGCGGTCCTCGTCGGTGTGGGGCTTGCCGCCACGATCGTTGCCGTGTTTCTCGGGGTGCGAAACCACCACCACGCCCGCACCATCGACGCGGCCGTGGACCGCATCGGGGGGAGTGCCCCATCGCGGCCGAGGCATCGCAGCGCCGCGCTCACCGCAGCCCTCGACCGCCTCGAGCGATCCAGCGCCCAGGCGCAACGCGAGCGGTCGCGCCTCGCCGGTGCGGTCCAGGCCGCCCCGCTCGGGGTGTTGCTCACCGACGACCACGGGGTGGTGATCACCTCGAACGCCGCCGCCGAGCGGTTCCTCGGCACCCGACTCGGCGAGGCCGTCGCCCAGGTGCGGATTCGCGACTCGATCGAGCAGGCGATCCTCAGCCGAAATGCCGTGTCCGTGGAAGTGGAGCTCTACACACCGGTGCGCTCCGTGCTCGAGGTCTCCGCGGTCCCACTCGACTTCGGCATCGAGAGCGTCGGGGCCGTGGCCTTCGTCGAGGACGTCACCGAGGGGCGGCGGGTGACGGCGATGCGGCGCGACTTCATCGCCAACGTGAGCCATGAGTTGAAGACACCCCTCGCCGCCCTCGCTGCCCTCGCCGAGGCGGTGGCGGGGTCGGTGAGCCGGGACCCCTCGGCCGCAGGACTCGCCGAACGGCTCCGCCACGAGGCGGACCGACTCGCCCGCCTCGTCGCCGACATCCTCGACCTCTCCCAGGCCGAAGCCCTCACCACCCACGACGAGCCCGTGTCGATCGGGCCGGTCCTCGACGCCGTGGCCCGGGAGATGCAGCCGCTCGCCGAGGCGAAGGGGATCCACCTCGACGTCGCCCCGGCGCCGGCCGCGGCCCGGGTCACCGGCGATTCCCGGCAACTCCGCTCGCTCGTCGCCAACCTCGTCGAGAACGCCATCAAGTACACCTTCCCGGAGGAGGGTGCGGAGCCACCGCGGGTCACCGTGACCACGGCCGTACGCGCCGGGATCGTCGAGATCGAGGTCACCGACCAGGGCATCGGCATCGCCGAGAGCCACCAGGATCGCATCTTCGAGCGCTTCTACCGGGTCGATCGCGCCCGAAGCCGTGAGACGGGTGGCACCGGCCTGGGTCTGTCCATCGCCCGCCACATCGCCCGCAACCATCGCGGCGACATCACGGTGAACAGCGCCGAAGGCCGGGGATCGACCTTCCGGGTCACCCTCCCGCTGTGGAATCCGCAGTGATCCGGGTGCTCGTCGTCGAGGACGAGGCGTCGTTCGTCGAGGCGATCAAGGTGTCATTCGAGCGCGAGGGCTTCACCGTCGACAGTGCGGCGAACGGCCGCCAGGGGCTCGAGCGGTTCCGCGAGCATCCCCCCGACCTCGTGCTGCTCGACCTCATGCTGCCGGAGATCAGCGGTCTGGATGTGCTGCGTGCCATCCGCCGGGAGTCGGATGTCGCGGTGATCGTGGTGAGCGCCAAGGATGCCGAGGCCGACGTGGTCACCGCGCTCGAACTGGGCGCCGACGACTATGTCACCAAGCCGTACTCGATCCGCGAGTTGCTCGCCCGGGTGCGGGCGGCGACACGACGCCGCGGCACCGCCGGCACCGCCGTCACCGTCGGCGCCGCCACCCTCGATCGCGACGCCTACCTGCTTCGCGTCGGAGAGGCGGTCATCGACCTCCCCCGCAAGGAGTTCGAGGTGCTCATGCTCCTCATGGAACACCCGGGGAGGGTGGTCACCCGCGAGGACTTCCTCGACAAGGTGTGGGGATACACGTTCTTCGGCGATACCCGAACGCTCGACCAGCACATCCGCCGGTTGCGCCGCCGTCTCGAAGAGCATCCCGGCGCGCCAGTGATCGAGACGGTGCGAGGGGTGGGGTACCGGGTCACGGCGTGAGGTCGCAGGTGGCAGCCGGCAGGTAGCAGGAGGTCACGCTTCGGCCCTGCTACCTGCTCCCTACGACCTGCCGCCTCGTCAGTCGATCTCCTCCAACGCCTCCATGTAGTGGTCCACTTCCCGGGCGAACTTGCGGCTCTCCGTGGCGATGACGGTGCGGACGATGGCATCGCGGTCGAGGACGAACGTGACGCGGTTGGCCGCCCCGACCTTGGGGTCGAAGGCGCCATAGGCATCGGTGACGGCACCGTGGGGCCAGAAGTCCGAGAGCACGGGGAATCCGAAGCCGTTCTTCTTCGACCACTCTGCGTTCGAGAAGACGGTGTCCGTGCTGATGGCCACGACGTTGGCATCGAGCCCATTGAGATCGGCCAGGCGATCCCGGATGGCGCACAACTCGCCCTCGCAGGTACCGGTGAACGGGAAGGGGATAAACACGATGAGGCTCTTGCGCCCCTTCAGCGAGTCGAGGGTCACCGTGTTGCCCTCGGTGTCGCGGAGTTCGAACGCGGGAGCGGGAGCACCGACCATGGCGGACACGATGGAACCTTTCCTCGGGAGTCTCGTGATCGTAGGGGCGGCCGCAGCCGAAGGCTGTGGCCGAGGGGTGGTCAGCCGAACAGCCGACGCCACAAGCGGACGAGCAGCGCCCGTTCGCCCGGACGCGGCAGGCCCTCGAGGGCTGAGACCAGGTGATCCGGGGGCAGATCGCCCACGAGGACGTAGGAACGGTCGGGGGCGTTCCAGTGGACCCAGACCCGGTCGGGCATCACCACCCGCCGGTACCACGTCCCCGACGCGGGAAACGCCGTGGCGGTACGAAACAGCTCGGGAGTCGCCCCGCGTGCGGCCTCGAACACCGAGAACGAGAACAGGCCGTCGCTGTAGTAGGCCTGGACTCCACCGCCGGCAGCTTCGTACGTATCCATCCGGTGGTAGCCGGCCAGCCACTCCGGCAGGGACGCCACCGCCTCGGCGCTCACGACCATGTGCATTCGCGTGGGCTGCGGGGCAGCCGGCATCGCGACCTCGCTGTCGTCGAGGTCGATGAGGGCAGCCATGCGAAACACCCGGCCCTCTCCGTCGAGCACTTCGGTGACCAGGGGAACCGTGGTGGCGCGATCGACCACGAACCGGACGCGGGGCAGATCCCCGTCGAACACGACGAAGAGGTCGGCGGATCGGCCCATGTGCACCGTCGCCTCCGCGGGTGCAAGCCGGTAGCGGGTACTCAGGGACCAGGGTGAGCGATCCGAGAAGTCGACGGCATACCACTCGTCACCGGCTCGCATCACGGTGTGCGCCGCCGTCGCCATGACGTCCCCCATGGGGCCGCTCGTCATCGTCACCCCGTCCCGACGAGTCACGTCGTACGTACCGGTCGCCGTGTCACCGCCCCAGGTGCTCATCACCACCCCGCTGCCATGGAATTCGTCGGCGGCATCACTCGCGAGATGTTCAGCCAGTTGATCGTCGGAGGCGGACGCCGACACCGGCACGCCGAGCAGGATCGTCACCGCGGCGAGAACGCGCCATGTCCTCACGGCCGATCTCCGCGGAAGGTGGCGATGCCCGGATCGCCGACGACCCGGGCGTCGTGCTGGTCACCGAGGTCGTCGAGCTGGAAGGCGGTGCCGGGCGCGCCCGGCCCGATCACGAGGGCGGCCACGAGCGCCGCCATGGCGGCGATGGCCGAGACCCGCGCCGGCGACAGGAACCGCCGGCCCCGCCGAACCCCCGGGATCAGTCCAGGCGGCGTCTCGAGCATCGGAAGTCGGCGCAGCGCCCCGCGGGCCGACTCGACCCGGGCGAGTTCGAGCCGGCACGACTCGCAGCCCGCCAGATGGGCTTCGGTACGGCGCCGGGCGCCGGAGTCGAGTTCGCCATCGAGGAGCGCGGACAACAGATCACCGAGATGGGTCATGACAGCAGCTCTCTCAGCATCGCCCGCCCCCGGTGGATGCGGCTCCTGACGGTGCCGATCGGGATGCCCACCGCCTCGGCAATCTCCTCGTAGGCCAGCCCGACGATGTCGCATAACACCACGGCCTCGCGGAACTCGAAGGGAATCTGGAGCAGGGCGCGCTGGACGTCCTCGCCCAATCGAATCGAAGCGAGGACGTCCTCGGGGGCCGGGGACGACTCCCCCAGGCCGCGGTCGTCGTCGGGAAGCGGCACGCTCGGCCGCCGCTTGCGACGGCGCACCTCATCCAGAAAGGCATTGCGGGTGATGCGCCACAGCCATCCATCGAACGACTGCGGCGTGTACGACTCGAGGCCGCGGCGGACCCGCAAGAGCACGTCCTGCACGAGGTCGCGAGCATCGTCGGGGTTTCCGGTGAGGCGGTAGGCGAAGTTGTAGATCTTGCGCCCATGATGCCGGGCCACCTCTTCCCAGGACGGGGTGGGATCCTCACCCATCCGTCACCCCGGGTAACGAACGGCCGCACATTGGAGTTCCGGGCTCCGCCGCGCCGCAGGGAGGCACCTCAGCCGAGGGCGAGCACATCGGCAAAGGACTGGATCCGCTCGCGGGTGATGAAGCGCACTCGCGCATCCCGCCGCTCCCGTTCGTGGATCTCGAAGGGCGCCCACTTCTCCGAAAGGAGCAGCCCGCGGTCCATCCCCGAGGAGGCGAAGTCCGCGATGAACGTTCGCACCACGGACTCGTCGAGCTCCGGGTACTCACCCGGCCGGTGACCCACCACTCGAATGAAGGTGCGTTCGCCGCCACGGGTGGCACCGAACGTTCCCGGGGCGGCCTCGCTGACCTGATATCCGGCGCTGCGCATGAGCGCGAGGACCACGGCGGGGGCGTTGCCCGCGGAGGGATCGATGCCCTGAGACCGCACCGCAGCCTGAGCGCGTACCGGCAGACGGAGCACCAGACCTTCGAGGCGCTCTCCGACCGTGCCGCCGGCGCCGCCCGGCCCGGTCTCGGGGAGATCGGCGAGCCGGGCAAACGGATTGAACTCCCGGTGCCCCGAGTGCGGCAGCAGTTCCGGGATCATCGGCGGAGGGAGCTCACCCGGGGTCTTGAGGCCGATCGTGGCGACCTCCACCCACTCGGTGCCGTGCCGACCCAGGGCGACCACCTGAGTCAGATCGCCCAACGGAAGGGTGTGACGCTTCTCCCGCACCACCTCGACCGCTTCGCGACCGAGCAGCTCGGCGAGGACACCATCCGCGCCGGACGATGGCAGTGGGACCTCGAAGTGCACCCTCGCCGAACTCCCCACCACGTGGAACTCGGCGACGGCGGGACGCATCCGCGACGATGCGACCGGCACCGGCTCCTGGCCGGCCGCACCCGTCGGCTGGCGCCGGCGGGCGGACACGAGAACGAGACCGATGACGACGACGGCGACCACAGCCGCAATGACGATCTCCACCGGCCATCTCCTCCCTCGGGTTGGAAGATTGTACGAGCACTCGCACATGGGCTCGCCCCGGATCTCCCCTGCCCCCGGGAGGGCGCCGTGCTGGGTGCCAGACCCCCCTCGGCATCGGTTGGCGCGTACCCTCACGTCGTGAGCATCTGGTCGCGAGCCGTCGATCGGGTCGCCCGGCGGGTCCGGTCGTCGGGGGCGCTCGCCACTGTCGAAGACCCCCGAACCGTGGCGCGCCTCGGGATTCTCGGCCTGGTGACGAGCATCGTCACCACCGCCCTCTCGGCGCTGATGTTCGCCTGGTATGGCGAGTCCACCGCAGCCTTGGCCACGGCCGCTCTCTGTGTCGCCTTCACCGGCATCCTCGTGTGGCAGGGTGCCGGGTCAGGATCCGCAGACGCCCGGATCACGGTCACCGCGATCGTCGTCGCCGCCGCCGCCAACCATGTCGCTGTTCACATCGCTCTCGGTGGGTTCGCCAATTCCGGCGGGTACCTCGCCTTTGGGATCCTCGCCGCGATGGTGGCGACCATGGCCCTCGATCGGATCGCGGTGGCCGTCGTGGTGACGTTCTATGCGACCACCGCCATCGTGCTCGGGCTCCTCGAGTCGCGGCTCGCGGCCGGACGGGTACCACCCGACCCCGGCCTCAGCGCCACGCTCGCCACCGCCGTCGTGGTGACCGACCTGGTCATGCTCACCGTTCTGTTCGGCAATCTGCTCGGACGGCTGCGAGCGGAGCGCGCCCGCGCCGAGGCACTTCTGTTGAATGTGCTGCCGGCGGAGGTGGCAGTCGAACTCAAGGAGCGAGGGGCGGTGAGGCCCCGAAGGTTCGACGCCATCACCGTGCTATTTGCCGACATCGTCGGCTTCACCCCGATGACCGAGGCGATCTCGCCCGAGGAGATGGTCGCCGAACTCGATACGATCTTCACGTTCTTCGATCGGCTCGAGAACCGCTACGGCTGTGAGAAGATCCGCACCATCGGTGACGCCTACATGCTGGCCGCCGGAGTCCCCCATCCTCGCCCCGACCACGCCGAGGCGATCGCATGCGTCGCACTCGACATGATCGACTTCTGCCGCACCACCCGCTTCCAGTTCCGCATCGGGATCAATTCGGGACCGGTCGTCGCGGGTGTCATCGGGCGGCGCAAGTTCCAGTACGACATCTGGGGAGACACCGTGAACGTCGCCAGCAGGATGGAGTCGCATGGGTTGCCCGGCGAGATCCAGATCACGACCGCCACCCGCGATCTGCTCGGCGCACGGTTCGTGGGACGGCGACGCGGGACCATCGAGGTGAAGGGCAAGGGCACCCTCGAGACCTGGTTTCTCGAGGGCCTGGCCGAGCCCGAGCGGCGCTAGGAGACCTTGCGCACTGCGGCGACCTGCCGCTCGCGGCGCACCCGGCGGCGCTCCCGCTCGGACATCCCACCCCAGATCCCGAACTTCTCGCCGGTGGTGATGGCGAATTCCAGACAGGCCTCCCGCACCCCACACTCGCGGCAGATGGATTTCGCGGTTCGCGTCGACGCTCCCCGCTCGGGGAAGAACAGGTCGGCGTTGGCACCCTTGCAGTTGGCCCCGTCCTGCCAGGACAGGTCGCCGACCGCCAGAACCTCTCTCAGGTCGTCGAGCATGGTCCTCCCGAATTACACAGATGTCATTATTGCGCGCGGAGCGCGCGCAACGCAAGTGCGATTCCTTTGAAGAAGACCGAGTCCGGATGACAGAACGCGAAATCGTGCGCGCGGAGCGCGCGATTACCGAGTCACAAGAGCCCAGATGGCGGAGGGTCGCAAGCGCGATGCCGGAGGGTTCGTCGCCCTGCTGCCGACTCCGAACCGCCTACGCCCGAGACACCATCGCCCGATTGATGCGCTTGGCTCGGACGTAGTCCTTGTTGAGGAGCGCGATGAAGTCGATGGAGATCGACTTGGGACAGGCCGCCTCGCATTCGCCGTGATTGGTGCACGAACCGAAGAACCGCTCCATCGTGTCGACCATCGCCTCCACTCTGGCGAACCGTTCCGGCTGGCCCTGGGGCAGCAGGTTGAGGTGGGCGACCTTGGCGGCAGTGAACAACTGGGCGGCATTGTTGGGACAGGCGGCGACACACGCCCCGCACCCGATGCAGGCCGCGGCATCCATGGCCAGTTCGGATACCGCCTTGGGCACGGGGATCAGGTTCGCCTCCGGAGCGCTGCCCACATCGACGCCGATGTAGCCGCCCGCTTCGATGATCCGGTCGAAGGCCGACCGATTCACCATGAGGTCCTTGAGGACGGGGAACCCGGCGGCGCGCCACGGCTCGACGACGATCACGTCGCCATTGCCGAACTTCCGCATGTGGAGCTGGCAGGTGGCGGTGCCCTTCTGCCCGCCATGCGGCTTGCCATTGATCATGATCCCACAGGTGCCGCAGATGCCTTCGCGGCAGTCGTGATCGAAGGTGATCGGCTCCTTGCCCTCCAGCGTGAGCCGCTCATTCACGACATCGAGCATCTCGAGAAACGAGGCATCCTCGCTGATCTCGCGAGCCCGGTACTCCTCGAAGGCACCGGGTCGATCCGGGCCTGCCTGCCTCCACACCCGCAGTGTCAGGTCCATTACTTGTAGCTCCTCGTCTTCAACTCGACGTTCTCGAACTCGAGGTGCTCCTTCACGAGCGTCGGCTCGACGCCGGGTCCGTCGAATCCCCACGCCGCCACATAGGCGTACTCGTCGTCGTTGCGCAGAGCCTCGCCGTCCGGCGTCTGGTGCTCCACCCGGAAGTGGCCGCCACACGACTCCTCCCGATTGAGGGCATCTCGGCACATGAGTTGCGCCAGCTCGAAGAAGTCGGCGACGCGTCCGGCGCGCTCCAGGGCCTGGTTGATGTCCTCGCCGCTGCCGAGGATCCGCACGTCGCGATGGAACTCCTCCTGGAGTGCGGGAATGTCCGCGATCGCCTTGCGGAGCCCGTCGGCGGTGCGCGCCATGCCACATTCATCCCATACGATCTTGCCGAGCTCGCGGTGGAACCAATCCACGGTGCGGGAGCCCTTGGCGGCGAGCAGGCGGTTGGTGCGGTCTTTGACCTCGGCCTCGGCCGCAGCGAATGCCGGATGGCTGGGGGGCACGGGCTTCTTCCCCAGCATCCCGGCGAGGTAGCCGGCGACCGTGGTCGGCAGGATGAAGTAGCCATCGGCGAGACCCTGCATGAGGGCGCTGGCGCCGAGGCGATTGGCCCCGTGATCGGCGAAGTTGGCCTCGCCGATGGCGTACAGACCTGGCACCGTGGTCATGAGGTCGTAATCCACCCAGAGCCCGCCCATCGTGTAATGCGGTGCCGGGTAGATCCGCATCGGCATCTCATAGGGGTTCTCCCCGGTGATCCGCTCGTACATCTCGAAGAGGTTGCCGTAGCGCTCGGTCACGACGTCATGGCCGAGTCGGGCCAGCGACTCGGCGAAGTCGAGATACACACCGTTGTGCAGCGACCCGACCCCCTTGCCGGCGTCCACCTCGCGCTTGGCCGCCCGCGAAGCGACGTCGCGCGGCACCAGGTTGCCGAACGCCGGGTAGCGGCGCTCCAGGAAGTAGTCGCGCTGATCCTCGGGGATATCGCGCGGATGGCGGGTCTCGCGTTCCGCTTGCGGAACCCAGATGCGTCCGTCGTTGCGCAACGACTCCGACATGAGGGTGAGCTTCGACTGGAACTCGTCGCTCGCCGGAATGCAGGTCGGATGGATCTGGGTGAAGCACGGATTGGCGAAGAGCGCACCCTTGCGATGCGCCCGCCAGATGGCGGTGACGTTGCATGCCTTGGCGTTCGTGGAGAGGAAGTAGGCGTTCGAGTAGCCGCCGGTGGCGAGCACGACGGCGTGCGCCGAGTGACTCGAGATCTCGCCGGTGACCATGTCGCGCACCACCACTCCGGCAGCCTTGCCGTCGACGACCACCACCTCGAGCATCTCGCAGCGGGTGTACGACGTGACGGTGCCGGCATGGATCTGACGGGCGAGCGCCTGATAGGCGCCGAGCAGCAACTGCTGACCGGTCTGGCCGCGGGCGTAGAAGGTGCGTGCCACCTGCGTACCGCCGAAGGAACGGTTCGCCAGCGTGCCCCCGTACTCCCGAGCGAAGGGGACGCCCTGGGCGGTGGCCTGGTCGATGATCTCGTTGGACAGCTGAGCGAGCCGATAGACGTTGGCCTCGCGCGACCGGTAGTCGCCCCCCTTGATCGTGTCGTAGAACAGGCGGTGGGTGCTGTCGCCGTCGTTGCGATAGTCCTTCGAGGCATTGATGCCACCCTGCGCCGAGATGCTGTGCGCCCGTCGGTTGCTGTCGTTGTAGGTGAACACCTTCACCTGATACCCGAGCTCGCCCAGAGTGGCGGCCGCACCGGCGCCGGCGAGGCCGGTGCCCACCACGATCACCTCGAAGCGGCGCCGATTCGGCGGGGCGACCAGCGGGAGGGCGAAGCGATGCGCGTCCCACTTGTCGGCGAGGGGACCGCCCGGGATCCTGGCGTCGAGTTGCACGGTCACCTCCGCGTCCACATCAGTCGAAGTACCCCAGTTGCACCGCGATCGGGACCGAGAGGTTGCCGATCACGACGAACCCGGTCACGGCCCAGGCGGCATACCGACGCCACTGGTTGAACCGAGGGTGATTCCACCCGAGGCTCTGGAACAGACTCCACGTGCCGTGGTAGAGGTGCGGTGCGAGAGACAGGTTGGCGATCACGTAGAGGATCGCCACCGGGATGCGCTCGAACGAGGCGATCATGTTGGCGTAGATCGCGCCGCGGGCGTAGACGTCGCTCGCCGCCGGAGTCACGCCCCAGGTGAGGTCGGCCAGGTGGAATAGCAGGAAGAACACCACGATCACCCCGGTGGCTCGCATCGAGCGCGAGGCGTATGAGGCGACCGCGTAATCGCGGACGTGATAGCGGCCGCTGCGCGCCTTCCAGTTGGTCGCGGTGAGGGTTGCCGCGCTGTGGATGTGCAGGACGGCGCACACGAGCAACCCCCCGCGCATGAGCCACAGGAGCGAGGTACGGGGGACGAGGTGGCCACCGAGGTCCCGCAACGCCTCGCCATAGCTGTCGATCTCCTCTGCCCCGAGGTAGATCTTGAGGTTCCCGATGGTGTGGAAGATCAGGTAACCGATGAGAACGATGCCGGTGACCCCCATCACCCACTTCTTGCCGACCGCAGAGCGGTAGAACTCGATCGGCCAGGGGTACTGCCGCCGCGCCGGCGCCTGTGTGGTGGTCAACTCGTCACCGCCTCCTTCAGCCCGGCATTCAAGCGCGAAAAACGAGCCCCGGCGCCATCGGCGCCGGAATGGATTCCTCGCTGCCGGCTTCCCGCTTCCAGCTTCCCGCTCAGAGGAGCCCTGGCAAGACCCGGGACCCCCGCCGCGGCTCTTGCTGGCAGCGGGACAGCGGGCGGCTGGGAGCGGCTACTCCTCCACGTGCAGCGTCACCGTGAACGTGCCGGCCGGATCGGCGGTCTCGAACGACCGGTGGTACACGAGCTCCAGGGTGAGCGTGCCGGGGGCGAGCGCTTCGAATGTGAGGCGGATCGTGCCCGGAGCACCAACGAGGGTCGAATCGGGCTCGAAGCGGCGCACGCCGGTCCACTGGAGGATGCTCTCGTCGAGCCCGACTGGCTCCCAGATGTACCCGGTGGACGGGTTGCCAACGAGGGCCACCTCCAGTGTCTCGCCCACCTTCATCGTCATCGTGGAGCCATCGGCCCCTTGGTCGATGGTGATCCCCGATGTCGACTGGCAAGCACCAATAGCGAGCAACCCCACCAGCGCATACGCAGCCTTACGGGTCATGGGCACCTCCCTGCCGCCTCATGGTGTACGCCGGCGCGGGTCGCTTGTCCAGGGGAGAACGGCTGCCCGCTCCCGCTCGCAGTACCCGGAACCAAGTTCGGGCATCGGGCATTGGGCCCCGAGCCTCGGCACCGGGCATCAGGCCCCGGGCCTCGGGCATCTACCCTCCCCCCATGCGTACACCGCCCCGTGTCATGCCCGCGATCATCACCCCGTTCACCGCCGCCGGCATCATCGACGGCACCGCCCATCGCGACAACGTGTCCCGCCTCTGGGAGCGGGGAGTTCGCGGGGTGGTGATCGGGGGCTCCAACGGCGAGGGTCCATACCTGGAACTGGGCGAGCGGGCCTTGCTCGCGGCCGGGACTCGCGAAGCCGCTCCAGACGGGTTCGTGATCGTGGGTCTGGCCGCAGAGTCGCTGCGCTCCGCCCTCGCCCAGGCGGGCGAGGCCGCCGCGGCGGGAGCCGACGCCGTCCTTGCCATGACGCCAACGACCCTGGTCCGACATCGACCCGACCTCGTGGAGGGCTTCTTCACCGATCTGGCCGACGCCGCTCCGCTCCCGGTGTTCCTGTACTCGGTCCCCACGGTGACGGCCTATGAGCTGCCCCTCGAGATGGCGATCCGCCTGGCCGCCCACCCCAACGTGATGGGGATGAAGGATTCTGGAGGCGACGCGGCGCGCTGTATCAAGATCGCATCCGGTGCACCACCGGGCTTCTGGATGTTCGTCGGGGCCTCCGCCTCCGTGGCTGCGGCGGTGGCGGGCGGGGTGCACGGCTGTGTGACCTCGAGCGCCAATTACGCCCCTCGTCTGGTCACCGCGGTGGTGACGGCCGCCGGTACCCCGGATGTGCATCCCCTCCACGAGCGACTTGTCCGCGTCAGCCGAGCCGTGGAGCGTCACGGAGCGGCCGCGGTGAAGTACGCCGCCACCCGCACCGGGCTCGAGGGTGGTCATCCCCGCCGACCGCTGCGCCCGATCACCGCGGCGATGGCCGCCGAAGTCGACTTGGCGCTTGCCGAGGCGGGCCTGATCGGCTGAGAGCCCGCAGGCGGGTGGCGGATCGACGCCGTGGCGAGCCGGCACGAGCCAACGGAGCGCTTCAAGCTCGTTGCTAACCTCGACCTTCGACCACGAAAAAGGAGTTTCGCGTGGCCTCATTCCTCACGAGCGACTGGATGTCGGAACTCACGACCGCGCTCAATGCCCACCCCGGGTTCAAGAGCGCCATCACCAACGTCGACCTCACCCTGCAGTTCGTCATCCCAGATGCCCCCGCCGGCACCGAGGGCCGCTATTACATCGACGTAGCCGATGGCAAGGCGCTGGCCGCCCCCGGTGATGCCGTCGAGCCGGACGCCACCATCACGAACAACTACGAGACGGCCGTCGCTCTCAGCAAGGGCGAGACCAACACCCAGATGGCCTTCATGACCGGCAAGATCAAGGTCACCGGGAACATGGCCAAGCTGATGATGAACCAGGCGATGCTGAATCAGTTCGCTCTCGCCGCCGCCGGGGTCGAAGTCGCCTATTGAGCCGCCCGCTGGAGACGTGAGAAGGGGCGCCCCGGGGGCGCCCCTTCTCGGTTTCGATCGTGCCCTCCCTCGGGAAGGGCGTCACCGCTGCTAGTTGACCGCGTCCTTCAGGTTCTTGGCCGCCTTGAAGGCGGGAGCCTTGCTGGCTGCGATCTTCACCGCTTCGCCGGTACGGGGATTGCGGCCGACCCGCGCCGGACGCGACCGGACCTCGAAGTTGCCGAAACCGGCGATCGAGATCTTCTCACCCTTGGCGAGGGCAGCTGTGATGGCATCCACGACCGCGTCGACCGCGGCCAACCCCATCGCCTTGTTGCCGCCGAATGCTCCGGCGACGGCGTCACCAAGCTCGCGCTTGTTCATCTGCACTCCTCCTTAAGGGAATGACATCCATGTGACTCTAACCCGCCGCCGGAACGATTTGTAGTGTTTCTGGCCTCGCCGGGGGCGAAGAGCCAAGAGAATCAACGAAATCGCCGTCTGCAAGGGGTGGGGCGGGGCGACGGCGGAGCGCCGTCAGCCATCAGCCTTCGGCCAGCAGCGGGCAGCCGGCAACGATTCGGCCGACAGCCCTGGGCCGACCGTTTCGGTACGTACGGGCCGACGTCTCCTCAGCCGAAGTCGACGGCCCCGAGTTCTGCGACCTTCTCCTTGACCGCCCCGGCAGCGGCGTGAAGGGCCGCCAGCTCACCCTCGGTGAGGGGCAGTTCCACGATCTCACGCACTCCCCCGGCGCCGATCCTCGCCGGTACCCCGAGATAGACGTCGGAGACCCCGTACTCGCCCGTCGTCCAGGCGCACACCGGCATCTGCTCGCCCGTGTCGCCGAGGACCGCCTTCACCATCAGCGCCGCCGCCGAGGAAGGGGCGTAATAGGCAGAACCGGTCTTGAGCAGCGCCACGATCTCCGCCCCTCCGTCCCGGGTGCGGGTGACCAGCTCCTCGATGGTGGCGGCGTCGAGGACGGAGGTGAGCGGCTTGGTCCCGATGAAGCACTGCGACGGGATCGGCACCATGGTCTCGCCGTGGCTGCCCAGTGTCAGAGCCCGAACCTCGAGGATGTCGGTGCCGGTCTTTTCGGCGATGAAATGGACGAACCGGGCCGTGTCGAGATTGCCCGCCTGGCCCATCACCCGGCTCCGGGGAAACCCGGATACGTCGGCGGCGAGAGTGGTCATCTGGTCGAGCGGATTCGTCACCACGATGAGCACGGCATTCGGGGAGTGGCTGACCACCGCCTCGGTGACCCCCTTCACGATCTTGGCGTTCACCCCGAGGAGGTCCATCCGGCTCATTCCCGGCTTGCGGGGAAGACCGGCCGTGATCACCACGACGTCGCTTCCGGCGGTGTCGGCATAGTCATTGGTGCCGATGACCCTGGTGCGATACCGCTCGATGGGGCGCGCCTGGTTCATGTCGAGTGCCAGGCCCTGGGGCAGGCCTTCGACGATGTCGGTCATCACGATCTCATCGCAGACGTCGGCCTCTGCGAGACGCTGCACGGTGGTCGAGCCGTACTTGCCCGCTCCGACGACGGTGACCTTGGACATTCTGGGGTGCTCCTTCGCGCGTGGCGTGAGGGTAATGGCGGGAAAGGGAGCGCAGTTCGCAATTCGTCAGATCGCGGCGATGGACCTGGGACGCGTTCTGGCGAATTGCGAATTGCGAATTCCGGGAGGGTCGCCGACCCCTACATCCGCGCGATCACCGCGTCGCCGAACTCGCTGGTCTTGACCTCCTTGGCGCCCTCCATCATCCGGGCGAAGTCGTAGGTCACGACCCGATCGCCGATGGCGGCTTCGAGACCCCGTTCGATGGCATCGGCGGCCTCGCCCCAGCCGAGGTGACGCAACATCATCACCCCGGACAGGATCACCGAACCCGGGTTCACCTTGTCCTGCCCCGCGTACTTCGGGGCCGTTCCGTGAGTCGCCTCGAACACGGCATGCCCGGTGACGTAGTTGATGTTGCCGCCCGGAGCGATCCCTATGCCGCCCACCTGGGCAGCAAGCGCATCCGACACGTAATCGCCGTTGAGGTTCATGGTGGCGATCACGTCGTATTCGTCGGCCCGGGTGAGGATCTGCTGGAGGAAGGCGTCGGCGATGGAATCCTTGATGAGCATGCGGTCCCCGGGCTTGCCCCCGCACTCGTCCCAGCCCACGGTGCGATCACCGAACTCGTCCTTGGCGAGCTGGTAGCCCCAGGTGCGGAATGCCCCCTCGGTGAACTTCATGATGTTGCCCTTGTGGACCAGGGTGACCGAGCGACGCTGGTTGGCAAGGGCGTACGTGATGGCGGCGCGCACGAGACGCTTCGATCCGGTCTCCGACGTCGGCTTGATGCCGACGCCACTGTCGGGGCGAATCTCCCACCCGAAGGCATCGTGCAGGAACTCGATGAGACGCTTGGCCTCCGGGGAGGCCGAGGCGACCTCCAGACCGGCATAGACGTCTTCGGTGTTCTCCCGGAAGATCACCATGTCCACCTTCTCCGGATGCTTCACCGGCGACGGAACCCCCTGGTACCAGCGCACCGGACGTAGGCAGACGTAGAGGTCCATGATCTGGCGAATCGCCACATTGATGCTGCGGATCCCGCCCCCGATCGGAGTGGTCAGCGGTCCCTTGATGCCCACGCGGTGTGCGGTGAAGGCGTCGATGGTGGTTTGTGGCAGCCACTCCCCGGTGGCATCGAAGGCCTTCTGTCCGGCGAGCACCTCGACCCACTCGATCTTCCGGGTACTGCCGTAGGCCTTGGCCACCGCAGCATCGAACACCCGGACCGAAGCCGCCCAGATGTCGGGGCCGGTGCCATCACCCTCGATGAAGGGGATGGTCGGCCGGTCGGGAACCTGGAGACCCCGTGGTCCCATGGTGATGGTGGGCATGTTCCTCCTCGGGTCCGGTGCGGGCGATTATCGCCGCAACCTCGCATGGCGAAGCCGAACGCCAGGATGCCGGCCCCGCGGCCGGCATCCTGGCGCCATCCCATCGGGTTATCCCTCGATGAAGAAGGCGAAGTGGAACGCAGGCAGGTCCTCGCCGGGATGCTCTGCGTAGGTCAGCATCGGGATTCGGAAGGACTGCTGTCCGCCCGACTCCTCACCCTTGTAGATCGCCGGGTACAGATCCACGAAGTGCCACCCGGGTGCGCCGGTCGCCGTCAGCGGCACCAGCACATCACCCTGGCTGTTGAATCCGCAGGCGTACCCGAGATAGGCGTTGTCGTAGACGATGGTGTAGATGTTCGCGGTCTCCGTCCACCCGACACCGGTGAGGTGGAGGTCGATGGCGTCACCCCACGCCACCGACTGGGGAAGGGCGTCGGCGGCCGGGGTGATGCGGACCGACGTGGTGGCAACCGCCGATCCACCCACGCTGGCCTCGAGACGGTGACCCCCTCCCACGTCACTGGGGATCTCGGTGGTCATCTCGAACGACCCATCGGTGCCGGCAGTCACGGTGCCGAAGTCGATGCCACGCTCCTCCCAACCCTGGCCGGCAACGCGGTTCCCCACGATGCGGTACCAGGTGAAGGTCACGACCTCTCCGGGATCGAAGCCACCCCCTGATACGACGAGTGGTGAGCCCACCGGCCCGACTTCGATATCGGTGGAGATCCAGGGACCACTCCCCGGAACCTCGAACCCCGACCTGGCCACCGGTGGCGGGATCTGCTCGTCGATCGGGGGAGGCAGGACCGCATCCCCGTCGGTGACCGTGAACACGGCGCTGTACACCAGGATGTCCGGTCGCGGCGACTGTGCCGGATTGAGATAGGGGAAGGTAAAGGCCCCTCTCGCCACATCGATGCGATGCGGCCCCGGGCCTCCCGTGGCGGGGATCACCACCTCCGCGGTCCCCTTCGTCGTCACCGCGGACATCCACCCCGTGTACCGGTTGTCGTAGAGGATCTGGCGATTGCCCTCCAGTGCCTCGAGACCGAGCCCGCTCACCCGAATGGTGATCGGCGTTCCCGGCGGACCCGACTCGGGGGAGATCTCGACCTGCATGTCGATCACGAAGGCCGCCTGGTTCCGAACGATGCCCCCCGCATCGATGAGGCGCACATCGTGGCTGAATCCGAAGTCATCCGGGACTTCGAAGGTCGTGGCGATCGTCCCATCCCCGCCTGCGGTCACCGACCCGAGCGGGACCACCGTCGGGGTGAAGACGCGGCCGTGGTACTCCTCACTGGCGTCGCCCTGCAGGTCCCACGACCCCTCGGCGGAGCCCCAGGTCAGATCGAAGCTCTCACCGGGGGTGAACCCCAGTCCATTGACGCTCACCGTCGTGCCGGGAAGCCCATTGCTCGGCTCCAGTGTCATCGAGCCCACGTATTCGACGATCGGCTCGGTCGAGCCGATCGTGGTGGTGGTGGCGGTGTCGCTGCGAGTGGCACAGGCAGCGGAGACCGACGCCAGCGCCACCATGGCGATGGTCAGCCTCTTTGCCCCTACGCCCCTCCTGCCTGTGCCGTATCGCATACCTCACCTCATTGGGTAGGAATGGTCTCGAGGACCTCGTCGGTGATCGTGAGCAAGGAGGGAGCGACGTTGAACGGCAGGAACGTTCCCGTCCGTCCGTCGGTTGCCGTCGCCACCACCTCGAAGCTGAGCGTGCCCGTCGGGTAGTCGACCGGGACCTTGAACGAACCCGCCCAGAACGTGTCCGTCGGCGTGTCCCGTGGATGATCTCCGTACTTCAGGTCGATGATCTGGCCGTCACCGAGCCTGACCTGGACCGCGACGACGTCGTCACCCATCTGCTCGCCGGTGACGGGATCGATGATCCGAGTCCGCCACACGATCTGAGAGTTGCGCGGGAAGCGGCTGTTGTTCACGCATGACTTCAGCGGCTTCTCCTCGTCGGTCATGTTGAACGGTCCCCACACGACATCCGTCGCCACGCTCAACGCAGTGGGTTGGCTCGTCGTGTCGCTCGAGTCGTCGTCACCGCAGGCGGCGACCGACACCACGAGCAGTCCGACGAGCATCAGGGCGGGACCTCGTGGTCGCCCGTTGATCCTCTTCATCGATGTCCCTTTCTCGCAGGTGCATTACCCGTCCGGAGCCGACGCATCGGCCCCGACTGCGACGCTGCCCCGAGTGCGCCATCAGTCATGTGAAACCTGCTCGCTCCCGCTGCGCTTGAACGAACGCAGGGTGAAGAAGGCAAGGCCGAAGAGCCCGACCCAGACCAGTCCCACCACGATGCCCATGATCCGCGGCATCACGAACCGCAGCGAACCCAACTGGGAGGGATCGGTGGCGGTGTAGGTGACGACGTGATCGGTGGGGAACTCGATCGGCGCAGTCGCCTCGGCCGGTCCCCACACCTCGTCTCCGTCAAAGGTCACGCGCACGTCGTATCGGCTGAGGTGGGGAACGAACGGCAGCCTGGCGACGCCGGTGGAATCGGTCGGTGACTCGCCCACGAAGGCATACCGCTCCCCGAACAGGTCCGACCGGATCCAGAACTCGATACGAGCCTCGCTGATCGGCCCTCCGTCGGGAGTGGTGAGCCGGGCAGTCAGCAGGTCGGCGAGTTCCGGGCGTGACGAGGGCTCGAGAGATATCGACACCCTCGGCGTTGGTTCCTGCGCTCCCGCAGGCCCAGCGAGCGCGAACAGTGCCACGGCGAGCACGGCGAGTGATTGGCGCCACCGGGTCATGTCATCTCACCCCGCGATGCGGCGATCTCCTCCATCTCGGTCACAGCCAGCACCGGGACGACCTTGAAGAGGCCGACGAGCAGGAGCGGAATCGCGGCGAGAGCTCCCACCGTCACCATGATCTCGACCCACGATGGGGTATAGCCGCCGATCTCTCCGCCGATCTGGGGTTCGGTGAGTGGCGGAATGAACATGAGGAAACGCTTGAGGAAGAGCGCTCCCGCAACGAGGCCGGCAGCAACGGTCACCCCGGCGACGGTGCGGGTACGCCGGAAGGCGATGATGAGCAGCGGCACCACGAGACCCACGGCCACGAACACCCAGAACAGGACGGACCAACGGTCGAGCAGCAGGGCATACATCAGCCTCTCCGTCGCCTCGGCCCCCACGTAGCCCTCCGTGGTCATCTCCGTGAACAAGAGGTATCCGTACAGCACCCCAAGGGCAGCCATGAGGTACCCGAGGTTCATGACGGCGCGCTCGGGGATCCAGCGCTCGAGGTGGTGGATGCGCCGGAAGGCCACGACCACGACGACCACGAGCGCAACCCCGGAGTAGATCGCCGCCACGACGAAGTACGGACCGAAGATCGTGCTGTGCCATCCCGGCCGACTCGTGAGCGAGAATGCGTACGAGAGCACGGTGTGGACCATCACCGCCAGGGGGACGATCATGATCGCGAGCGCCGTCAGGGAGCGATCGAGCACGCGGTGTTGCCCCGCCGTTCCCGACCACCCGAAAGCCCCCGCCCGGAACCACCGACGCCGCCATCCTTCGAGACCGGGGGCCGCCTGGAGCCTCCCCAGGTCGGCTACCGCCGGCAGCGCAAAGAGAATGATCGTGGCGATCAGATAGGTCACGATCGCCACCATGTCCCACATGATCGGGGAGTTGATCTGCATCGCCGTGACGAGCCGCCACACCCTCTCCGGATGCCCGTCACTGGCAAGGGGGAACACCGCGCCGACGGCGAGGGTCGCCAGAGCGGTGCCCTCGGCGAGACGCGAGATCGGTCCTCGCCATGAGGCATTGGTGAGCCGAAGAATCGCCGAGACGACCGCCCCACCGTAGGAGAAGCCGATCAAGGTGACCAGGTCGACGGTATAGATGCCCCAGAACACCTGGTCGTTCATCCCGGTGACACCGATCCCGGTGGAGAACTGGTAGATGAACGCGCCGATCCCGGCGGCGGTGAGGAGTGCCAGGAGCAACACGCCGATCCGGTATCCCCGGCCGGAGCGCCTCATCGGCGCCAGCGCCGCCTCCTCCAATCCGGGCAGGCTCGGGTGAATGGCTGTCATGTCAGAACTCCAGGTCCTGGCCGTGCCCGGCCACGTAGTAGACCCTGGGGCGGGTCCCGAGCTCCGACCGAAGGCGGAAGGCATCGTTCTGGCGCAGGTACTGCGAGAGGATGTAGGTCTCTCGACCGTTGCTCATCACGTCTTCGACGAGATCACCCACGAAGATCGCCTCCATCGTGCATGACTGGAGGCAGGCCGGGAACTCTCCGTCCTCCAGCAGGTGGACGCACAAGGTGCACTTCGAGACGGTTCCCCGCTTCTGCGGCACCTGGAATTCGGGTGACTCGTGGTGGTACTGCTCGGGAACGCTCTGCTCTTCCCAGTTGAAGACGCGCACGTCGTAGGGACAAGCCGCCATACACATCCGGCAGCCGATACACACGTTCTGATCGACGACGATGACACCGTCAGGTCGGTGGTAGGTCGCCCGTGACGGGCACACTCGGACACACGGTGCGCTCTCGCACTGCATGCACAGCACCGGCATCGTGTACTTGCCCTGAATGCCGGTGAGCTCGTACACCTTGATCCACTCGTCGTCCTCCGTGAGGTGGTGTTGCTGCTGGCATCCCTTGATGCAGTCGCGGCAGCCATCGCAACGCCGCAGGTCGAAGATCATCACCCACTGATGATCTGCGGCGAGCTTCAGGCTCCCGGCGGCGATCGCGTCGAGGTCGTCGGTGGCGAGGACGCGCTCCAACAGGCCGCCTCCAAAGGCGAGATAGGCACCGGTGGCACCGAGCGCACCGAGGAACTGGCGCCGGGAGACCTCTTCTCCGGGAGCAGGGGAGGGCATTTGCGGGAGGGGCGTCGGGGTGCGCCGCTGTCCCGACATCTCGATCAAGGTCTCCCTCCCCCTCATGCTGGGTGCCAAATTCCCATACTCAAGGACTCCAGGAGTAGAGCAATAGGTCCCAACCGGAATGGGTCGATGACCCAGGAAGAAGAGCCGCTGCTAGCCCTCCGCCAGCAGCACCGTGTTCCAGAGCAGCCCGGCGATCGTCATCGGGCCGACGCCACCGGGCACCGGCGACACTCCGCCGGCCACTGCGATCACGTCCTCGAACACGACATCGCCCACGAGGGCGGAATCGACCCGGGTGGTGCCGACGTCGATCACCACGGCGCCCGGCTTGACGTGCTCGGCGCGGATCAAGCCGGGAAAGCCTGCGGCCACTACGAGGATGTCTGCGTCACGCGTCACCTCGGCCAGATTCGGGGTGAGGGTGTGCGCCACCGACACGGTGGCGTCCCGGCCGCGGGCGCTGAGCATGATCGACAGCGGTCGACCGACCAACGACGACCGGCCCACCACCACGACGCGGGCGCCCCGGGTGGGCACGTCGTAGTGGTCGAGGAGGCGCAGGATCCCGGTTGGGGTGGCGGGGCGAGGCGCCGGAAGCCCGAGCACCAGCCGGCCCAGGTTGTGGGGATGAAGCCCATCGGCGTCTTTGCCCGGCAGGATCCGCTCCAGCACCGGCGCCGGGTCGAGGTGGGCCGGCAGGGGAAGCTGGACGAGGAAGGCGTCGACCTCGGGATCGCGATTCAACTCCTCGACGAACGCCTCGACCTCGTGCTGGGCGGCGGTGGCGGGAAGCCGGTGATCGTACGAACGGATTCCCGCCTCGAGCGCCTTGCGGTGCTTGATGCGGACGTACGCCTCGGAGGCGGGATCATCGCCCACCAGCAGCGTCGCCAGCCCGACCCGCTTGCCCAGCGCGGCGAGCGCCCCCACCCTCCCCGCCGCCTCGGCGCGGAGCACTGCCCCGGCCTCGACGCCGGAGAGGACGCGACCGGAGGGCGTGGGGGTTGCCATGGAAGGGAGTGTATGAGGTCGCTGCCCGCTTCCGGCTTCCCGCTTCCCGCCAGAACGCGCGGTAGGTGTCTCGTAGGACTCTGGTGGGCAGCGGGCAGCGGGCAGCGCTAAGCCGCCCGCGCTACATCCCGAATGATCGAGACAAAGGCCTCACCGCCGCCGCGCCACGTAGATGTCGGCCTCGATGATGCGCCCATCGACGACGAAGTGATGCACGAAGTACAGGTTGCCCGCGGCATCGAGGGTGGGCTCGCCGGCGAATCGCGACACCACCAACTCGGGCTCCGACCATTCGCCTGCGGAGAGCAGCGAGCGGAATATGGCGGGTGCCCCCTCATGGATGCGGGTGAACCACAACTCGCTCCCGTCCGGACTCAGGTAGGGCCAGCCCTCCCGCCCGTCGGTGTTGACCGCGGTCACGGCCACGGGTTCGACCCAGGTTCCCTCCACCAGTCGGGTCACCCAGATGTCGAAGTCCCCCGCGCCCCCGGGGCGCGGGGAGTGGAAGTAGAGCTCCTGCCCGCTTGCCGCCAGGTGGAGTTCCCCGACGTCGTAGTCCCGATTCAGGGTCGCGCCGGCAGTCTCCCCCACCGACCACTCGCCGTCCACGAGGTGCGAGAGGTAGATGTCGATGGGACGAAACCCGCCTGCCCGGGCGGAACAGAACCACATGATCCCGTCGTCGACGAAGGGGCACCCGTCGAGCGACTCCACCCCCTCGGCCGCCGTGACCACGCGCTGCGGTTCGTCCCACGATCCCGCGACGAGATGCGAGACCCAGATTCCCGTGACCCCGTCGGACAGTTGGTCTTCGGGAGCGGCGGCGGCATCCGGAGTGAAGAAGAAGTACATGGTCGCCCCGTCGGGCGTCACGAAGGGCGAGTCCTCGGCGCCGGCGGTGTTGATCGGCCCCGCCATGGGTTCGGGCTCCATCCATTCGGTGCTGTGCAGCACCGGCGGGTAGATGTCGTCCGTCGGAGTCACCTTGGTTGCACCGGGCGGCAACGCCTCAAGGCGAGAGGCCTCGATGGGTCGATCGGCGGGACCGCACGCCGCCAGCACGAGCAGGACGACGGCGCTCGCCGCGATCCGCCCGGGCCGCAGATGCCTCCCACGGAGCGCCCGCTGCGGGGTCATACCGTCCGCACCACGTCCCGGATCATCGAGATCACCGTTCCCACCGCGCTCTGGTTGTAACCCTCGGGGATCACGATGTCCGCATAGCGCTTCGAGGGCTCGACGAACTGCAAATGCATCGGGCGAACGGTGTGCAGGTATTGATCGCGCACCGACTCGAAGGTGCGCCCCCGCTCGGTGATGTCACGCTCCCACCGCCGGGCGAGGCGCAGGTCGGCGTCGGTATCGACGTAGACCTTGAGTCCCATGAGTGCCCGCAGCTCGGGCTCGTACAGCACAAGGATCCCCTCCAGGATGACCACCCGGCGTGGCTCGACCCGCACCGTCTCCTTCGACCGGTTGTGGATCGTGAAGTCGTACACCGGACGATCGATGGGGCGACCAGCCATCAGGCTCTCGAGATGGGCGATCAACAACTCGGTCTCCATCGAGTCGGGGTGGTCGTAGTTGACCTTCGCCCGCTCCTCGAGAGGGAGATCGGTCTGGTCGCGGTAGTAGGCATCCTGTTGGATCAGCGCCACCGAGTCGGTGCCGATGGCCTGCACGATCGACTCCGCGATCGTGGTCTTGCCCGAACCCGAACCACCGGCGATTCCGATGATCAGCGTCCCCGCCTTCGGCCACGATGCGGATCCGGAGAAGGGCATAGGCGGAGGCTAGTCAGGAGTCTTCAGTCATCGGTCCTCGGTCGAAGACGCGCCGGGGACCGACACGCGCTCTGACTGATGGCTGATGACTGATGACTACAGCAGCTTGGCCACCGCTTCGCCGAGCAGTGTCGGATCGTCGACCACCGTCACCCCGGCCTCGCGCAACGCCGCCTGCTTCGCCTGGGCGGTGCCCGAGGATCCGGAGATGATCGCCCCGGCGTGGCCCATCTTCTTGCCGGCGGGGGCGGTGACCCCGGCGATGTAGCCGACGACCGGCTTCGTGAGGTGATCACGGATGAACCGCGCCGCCTCCTCCTCGGCGCTCCCGCCGATCTCTCCGATCATCACGACTGCCGCGGTCTCCGGATCGGCCTGGAACCGCTGCAACACGTCGACGAACGACGTTCCCGGAACCGGATCCCCGCCGATCCCGACGCACGTGGATTGGCCGATTCCCCGCTGGGTGAGCTCATGGATCGCCTGATAGGTGAGCGTGCCCGAACGCGACACGACGCCGACGCTGCCCGGAAGGGTGATCTCGTGCGGGGTGATGCCGACATTGCACTTCCCCGGGGAGATCACGCCGGGACAGTTGGGGCCGATGAGAGCGACCCGGCTGGTCTGCTTGAGGTAGTTGAAGACGCGGGCTTCGTCATGCGCCGGTATCCCCTCGGTGATCGCCACGATCAGGTCGATGCCGGGTTCGGCCGCCGCCTCGAGAATGCCATCGGCCGCAAAGGCCGGCGGCACGAAAACCATCGACGTGTTGGCGCCGGTGGCGGCGACCGCCTGGGCCACGCTGTCGAAGATCGGCACCCCTTCGACGTCCGTGCCCCCCTTGCCCGGGGTCACCCCGGCGACGAGGTTGGTCCCCGAGGCCCGGTTGCGCAGCCCATGAAAACGGCCCTGAGCCCCGGTGAGACCCTGGACGAGCAGGCGAGTGGAGGCGTCGATGTAGATGCTCAAGGCAGTCTCCGTCGTTCGGCCCGCTGGCTCATCTCGCCAACTCCACGGCACGCTCCGCGGCGGCTCGCATCGTCGCCGACGGATGCACCCTGTCCGATTGGATGCCCGCCAGGATCGCTCGGCCCTCGGTGGCGTTGGTGCCGTCGAGACGGACCACGATCGGCCAGGGAAGTGTGCGTTGGGCGATGGCTTCGGCGATTCCCTGAGCCACGAGATCGCAACGCGTGATCCCCCCGAAGATATTGATGAGCACCGAACGCACCGAGGGATCGTGCGTGAGCACGTCGAGGGCGTTGCTGATCGTCTCGGCGCCGGCGCCGCCGCCGACGTCGAGGAAATTGGCGGCCCTGCCACCCACGAGCGAGACGACGTCGAGCGTGGACATGACGAGGCCGGCGCCGTTGCCGATGATGCCCACGGATCCTTCGAGCTTGATGAAATTCAGGTCGCGTTGGCGGGCCATCTCCTCGATCGGATCCGGCGTGAATGCCTCGCGAAACGACTCGAACTCGGGGTGACGGAAGAAGGCATTGCCGTCGAGCGTCACCTTGGCGTCGAGGGCGACGATGTCACCGGACGAGGTCTTGATGAGCGGATTCACCTCGACGAGGTCGCAATCGAGATCGACGACCGCCCGATACAGGGCCTGGAGCATTGCCGCCGACTTGCGCGCCGTCGGCCGATCCAGTCCCGCCCGGTACACCAGTTCCGACGCCTGCCAGGCGGTGAGTCCGATGACCGGATCGATGTGCATCCGGGCGAGGGCGTCCGGGGTCTCCCGGGCGACCGCTTCGATGTCCATGCCTCCCCGGGCCGAGACCATCGCCAGATGCTTGCGGGCGGCGCGATCGAGGGTGAACGACACGTAGTACTCGGCGGCGATGTCGGAGGCCCGCTCCACCCATACGAGACGCACGGTGTGGCCCTTGATGTCCATCCCGAGAATGGTGGAGGCGTGGGCGAACGCCTCCTCGGGATCCTTGGCCACCTTGATACCGCCGGCCTTGCCCCGGCCACCGACCTGCACCTGGGCCTTCACCACCACGACCCCACCGAGCTCGGCTGCGGCGGAACGCGCCTCCTCCGCCGTCCGCGCCACCCTGCCCGCGGGAACGGGGATGCCGGCCCGGGCGAACAGCGACTTGCCCTGGAACTCGAAGAGATCCATCGTCAGTGGCCCGGGATGTTGGCGTCGACCCAGGCGACGACGTCGGCGAGCGGCGTGCCTGGGGTGAAGATCTCGGCGAGACCGGCGGCCTTGAGCACCGGGATGTCGGCCGCGGGGATGATCCCGCCGCCGAACACGACGATGTCGGAGGCGTCGCGCTCCCGGAGGAGCTCGACGACCCGCGGAAACAAGGTCATGTGCGCCCCCGAGAGCACCGACAGACCGATGCCGGCGACGTCCTCCTGGAGCGCCGTCTCGACGATCTGTTCCGGGGTCTGGTGCAACCCGGAGTACACGATCTCGTTGCCCGCGTCGCGCAGCGCCCGGGCGATCACCTTGGCCCCGCGGTCATGCCCGTCGAGCCCGGGCTTGGCGATGAGGATGCGACGGGACATTGGGCCAGAAGGTTACCTGTTGGCGATCAGGCCCTGGCGGGAACGGATGCGCAATGCGCAATGCGCAATTCGCGATTCGTAATTGGGCGGACACTCCGTGAACGGTGTCGGTTGGAGACCGGAGACTGGAGACTCCTCTAGACATCCAGCCTTGTCACCCGCTCCACGCCGGGGTGGGCCTGGAGGCGCACCATCAGGTCACCGGCCTCTCGGGGTTGGGCGCTGACCCGGACCAGAGCCTTGCCGACGGCGATCTCATGGATGATCACCTGGCCCACCGGAGCCACCAGGCGTTGCGCCTCGGCGGAGAGCGAGGCCACCTCGTGGGGATCGGTGAGCTTCACCTCGAGATGGGCGGTGGCCATCTGCCGCCTCCCCCGGGCCAGCCATTGCACGACCCCGACCACATAGAGCACGATGAGAGCGACTCCGGTGGCCACCACCGCCACGGCGAACTCCCCGAGTCCTGCGGCCATGCCGACCGCCGCCGCCGTCCACAGTCCGGCGGCAGTGGTGAGACCGCGCACCGTCGCCCCGTGGCGGAAGATGGCGCCGGCGCCGAGAAAGCCCACGCCGGCGACCACCTGGGCGGCGACGCGCGCCGGATCGGAGCCCACGAAGCCGTTGATACCGAGCAGGGTGAACAGTCCTGCGCCGAGGCCGACGAGCATGTGGGTCCTGAGGCCGGCGGCCTTCTGCGCCACCTCGCGTTCGAACCCGATGACGCCCGACAGTGCCGCCGCGGCAAGGAGCCGCAACGTCGCATCTCCCAGGTCGACCATGGCGAAACCTCCTCGTTCAGGGCGAGCGCAGACCGGTCACGGACTCGATCACCCATCGGCCCCTCGCGGGCCGACGCCCGATCCCGGGTGAGCCTATCCGGGCGCGCTCAAGCCTTTTCCAGCGGAGCCCACGCCAGCAAGAGGCGCTTCTCCCCGGCATCGTCGAATCGCACCACGGCTTCGGCGCGGTCTCCGCTCCCGGCGACCGAGACCACGGTTCCGACGCCCCACTGCTTGTGACGAATGCGGTCTCCGCGGCCGACATTCTCACCCGACAGGGTCGCCCGGGGCTCCGTCGACGTCTCCCGATCGCGACGGCGGGGACGGGTGTCGGCCTCGGCCACGAGTACGGCGGGGATCTCGTCGAGGAACCGGCTCGGCGAGTTGTAGTTCGTCGCACCGAAGAGGTTGCGGGTCGTGGCGTAGGTGAGGAACAGGAATCGCTTCGCCCGGGTGATGCCGACGTAGGCGAGGCGGCGCTCCTCTTCGAGTTCGGCCGGATCGCCGAGACTCCGCATGTGGGGGAAGACACCCTCTTCGAGCCCGACGAGGAATATCACCGGGAATTCGAGGCCCTTGGCATTGTGGAGGGTCATCAGCGTCACGACGCCCGACGACTCGAGCGCATCGACGTCGGATACGAGCGCCGTGGATTCGAGGAACTTCTCCAGTCTGCGCAGTCCCGGCATGTCTTCCCAGGTCTCGTCGCCGAGGTCCATCGATGGTCCCCGCTCCTCGAACTCGGCGGCGACCGACAGCAACTCGCGGAGGTTCTCGACCCGACTGAGCGCCTCGATGCTCCCTTCCTGCTCCAGCTCGCGCACGTACCCGGTGTCATCGAGGATCGCCTGGAGCACCGCCTTCGGGCCGTCCGCCGCCGCGGCCACGAGCAGATTCATCAGGGCCACGAATTCGGCAAGAGCATTGGCGGCCCTGCCGGCGAGGCGCGGGTTCCCGCCGGCGCGCTGCACGGCCTCGTAGAAGGTGATGCGCTCGGCCTCCGCAGCACGATCGAGGTGGCCCACCGACGTGTCTCCGATTCCCCGCTTCGGCACGTTGATGATTCGCTTCATCGCCACCGTGTCCGCGGGATTCACGATGGCTTTGAGGTAGGCCATCACGTCTTTGATCTCGCGCCGGTCGTAGAACTTGGGGCCGCCGATCACCTGATACGGCACCCCGTACCGGACGAACACCTCTTCGATCACCCGGGATTGGGCATGCGTGCGATAGAACACGGCGGTGTCGGATCGGGAGAGGCCTTCGTCCTCCAGCGACCCGATCCGCTCGGCGATGAAGGCGGCTTCGTCGTGTTCGTCCTCTGCCCGGTAGACGGTGATCGGCGAACCCTCCCCGAGGTCGGTCCACAGATGCTTCGGCTTGCGTCCCGGGTTGTTGGAGATGACTGCATTGGCGGCGTCGAGAATCGTCTGGGTCGATCGGTAGTTCCGATCGAGCACGATCACCGTGGCGTCGGGGTAGTCGCGCTCGAACTCGAGGATGTTGCGAATGTCGGCGCCGCGGAAGGCATAGATGCTCTGATCGGAGTCGCCGACGACGCAGAGGTTGCGATGCTTGGCGGCGAGGAGCTGCACGAGGCGGTACTGGGCGTGGTTCGTGTCCTGGTACTCGTCCACGAGGATGTAGCGGAACCGGTCCTGGTAGTGGTCGAGCACCTTGGGGAAGGCCCCGAACAGCTCGACGGTGACCATGAGCAGATCGTCGAAGTCCATGGCCGAGGCTTCGAGCAACCGCTGCTGGTACATGCGGTAGACGTCTGAGACCTTCTCGTGGTAGATGCCGCTCCCCCGGTCCCGAAATGTCTCGAAGTCGACGAGCTCGTTCTTGGCGTTGCTGATGGCGGCCCGGATGCTCTTCGGAGGGAACCGTTTCGGATCGAGATCGAGGTCCCGCACGCACCACTCGACGAGCCGGCGGGCATCGATGTCGTCGTAGATCGAAAAGCCCGACTTGTAGCCGAGCATCGGGGCGTCACGACGCAGGATGCGCACGCACGCCGAGTGAAAGGTGGAGACCCACATGCCGCGGGCGACGCCGCCGACGAGTCGTGCCACCCGTTCCTTCATCTCGTCGGCGGCCTTGTTCGTGAACGTGATCGCCAGGATCCCGTAGGGCGACACGTCCAGGTCACGGATCAGATGGGCGACCCGATAGGTGAGCACCCGGGTCTTGCCCGAACCCGCGCCGGCAACGACGAGCACAGGACCATCGGTGGCGGCGACGGCCTCGCGCTGGGACGGATTGAGCTCGTCGAAGAGGGTGGACTCGGGCACGAGGCGAGTGTAGGAATGGCACGGGTGTGATTCGGGAGGCAGCCCGCGCCGTACCTCACCAGCCCGTATCCGCTCCATCTACGTAGTCCTGTCCGGCGCAGGTGGCAGGGTGGGAAACCACGCGGCGTGCCGGGGGGCCGTCGAGTGAAACCCGCAGGTAGAAACACGAGCCGGAGAGGGACCTCACCGCCATCGCCAGTTCCCGTCCCCCGGCGTCGTCCTGGAGCGAGACCTCGTTGGGACCGGTGGAGGAGGTGACGCCGTCGATCCAGTCCCGGGACGCCTCGAACGAGGGCATTGTCGCCACCAGGGTGGCGGAGTCCGGATAGCCGTCCTCCTGCAGGGCGATGCCGAAGGTCGCCTTCTGCGACACCGCCAGCGACTGCTGGGCGGAGGAGTCCTGGGCATGGGAGCGGAAGCGCAAGTACGTCGGCAGACCGATCGCGACCAGCACGGCGATGATCATGATCACCACCATCAGTTCGATCAATGTGAATCCATCGGACTGCCGCAGTCGCCGCACGAGACCCCCTCGAATGAATCGAGGTGATCGGCACGGGCCGCACCGCCATTGAGCCCGAACGGTGAGGATCTCGAGGGCGCGTGGGGGCTAGTCAGACAGGAAGTCTCCAGTCGCCCGTCTCCAGTCCCCAGGCACTAGGCACCAGGAAGCGACGACCTTGAGTATCCCGGGTACACGAGGGCGTCCTGACATCTCGTCCCGGCACCCGGTACCCGACCCGCTCGACCCTCGCCCTTCGGTCTTGCCGTCTGACGAATTGCGAATCGCGAATCGCGTGTCCCGCTCCGGCCGATCACCAATTGCCAGCCGCCTACGCCGCCGCGATCAGTTCCGTGATCGCTGCAGCCAGCGCACCCTGGCGCAAGTCGTCCTTGTCGAGATAGGCGTTGGCACCGGCAGCGAGAGCCTTCCGCTGATCCTCGGCCGTCGCCGCCCCCGACAGCATCACGATCGGAACCTTGATGCCGAGCTGGCGCACCCGGCCGGCGAGTGTCGCCCCATCCATGGTGGGCAGGACGTAGTCCATCACGATGGCGTCGAACGCCTGGTCGGCGAGCACCGACAGGGCCTCCGTCGGACTGGCAGCGAGATTGACCTCGAACCCGGCAGACCCGAGCGCCCCGCCGACCACCTGGCGAGCGCCCCGCGAGTCGTCGATGACGAGCACGCGGTAGCGCGGTCCGGCGTCGCGCGGCAAGCGAGCCTGGGAAGCGAGACGATTGGGATCGACGAGCACGACCACATCGCCACCGCCGAGGACTGCGGCACCGGTGAGATGCGGCACCCCTTCGAGGATCGGGCCGAGCTCCCGGGCCGCCACCTGGCGTCGTCCAAGTTCGCGGAAGACCGTGAATCCGGTGGGACCGAGCGAGGTGGAGACGACAACGACCCGGGTGGGCTCGGCGGTGGCGCGCAATCCCACAGCCTCGGCGAAGGACAACACCGGGATCGGTGATCCGTTCCATGTCATCTCCAGGCGCCCGCCGGTGTCGTGGACACCCGCGGACTGCAGCGGCAGCCGGTCGAGCACCGCGATGGCGGGAATCCCCCAGGTCTGGCCCGCAGCCGAGACCAGCACCGCATCCTGGAGGGCCCGGCTCGTGGGAACCGTGATGGTGATCCTCGTGCCTTCGCCGGCGGTGGTCTCGAGCATGACGGTGCCGTGCAAGGCCTCGACGGCAGCGGCCACCGTGGCCAGGCCCTGGCCCTCGCCGATCATCTCCGATGGCTGGGCAGTGGAGAAGTTCGGCGAGAACAGCAGGGCGCGCAGAGCATCGACGTCGTCGGCGGCGGCGGCGCTGACCAGGCCACGTCGGAGAGCGGTATTGCGCACTGCACCCCAGTCGATGCCGCGCCCATCGTCGTCGACCACGATCGAAAGGCGATGGTCCTGCACCTCCGCATGGAGCAGCAGCGTGGCCGTGGGAGGCTTGCCGGCGGCCTGGCGCTCCGCCGGGATCTCGATGCCGTGCTGGACCGCATTCACCACGAGATGTCGCAGCGGATCGGAGAGCCGCTCCAGCACCTGGCGATCGACGGCGTGTTCGTCGCCCACGATCTCGAAACGCACCTCCTTGCCGGCGCGGCGCGAGACGTAGCGAACCAGCTGGGTGAAGGTGGAGGTGATGTCGGCCAACGGAGCTGCGGCGAGGTCGACGGCTCGTGACTGCAGATCGAGAAGCGCCTTGTCGGCGCTCTCCACGAGCGTCGCCAACACATTCAGTTCCTCCTTGAGGGCGTCGGGCTCGAGCCGGGCACGGGCGAGTCTGGCGACCGCCCCGGCAAGGGCCTCGGAGTCGACGCGGAGTGAGCAGATCTCGTTGATGAGCCGGAACAGTCCGGCAGCATTCACCCGCACCGTCTCGCCGAAGGCCCACGAGTCGATGGCGCCGAGAAGACCGTCGAGGTCGCCCTGGGGACGCGCCGGGCGGGCTTCGATGGTGGCGAGCGGCTCGTCCTGCCTCAGGCTGCGCCGCAACGCCCGCATCCCTGCCGCCAAACCCGGGGTGCCGGTGGCGGGTTCGG
>JACRIT010000041.1 GCA_016215655.1 Acidimicrobiia bacterium | reverse complement strand
TTAGGATGAGCTTCTGCTCAGCGCTTGCAACATTCTTCTTCGTTGCAATGACTGCATCAGGATTCACGCTTATTGAATTTATCCCAAACTCGACAAGCTTCTCGGCATATTCCGGGTAAATCGATGGGGCCTGGCCGCACCCGTCGTGCTGCACGCCGCCGTGAATGCGGCGGCATTCGTCGCGGCCTGGGCGTTGGCGTGAGACCGGTGTTCCTCCATCACGCGTCGGCGCCCCGAGGTGTCGAGGCAGTTCTACACCACGAAGGTCGAAGCTGCGGCGGTCTTCATGGGGTGCCGGACGAGAGCTCGCTGGTCTCGTAGCCGCGGCCTTCCTCGACCTCTCGCCACAGCCCGTCACCGACGCGTTCCAGCACGATCTCGCGACCGCCATAACACTCGGGTTCCTTCCACCACCGGCCCTTGCCGGTGGTGATCCAGTGGGGAGTGAGCGATCCGTGCTCGCAGAGTCTGCTGTGGTCTCGCACCCGCATCGTCTCTCGATCGCTCATGGGGGTGATCCCACCCACCGCTCGAGCAGGCGCACCGCTCGATCCATGTGGCGCAGCACCGCGATGCCCGCAGCCTCGAGGTGGTCGACGATCGGGTCGTACTGGCGTCCGGCGTCGATCACCGCGATCCACGGGGTGGGGTGACCGGCGAGCGCGGCGAGACGATCGGGCAGCGATCCCGTCCAACCGACCTGCTCGGGCATGGTGCGCAGCGCCGGGGTGAAGGGGAGGCATCCCACCACGGCGACATCCACGCCGGGATCGTCGAGCACCGCCTCCACCGCAGCGGCGTAGGTGGCATCCCCCGCCATCGGGGTGAGGTCGAGCGGATTGTCCGATCCCGTCACTCCATCGAGACCGGCGCCACGGAGCACCCCGATGATGCGCTCCCGGGTGGCGGAGGAGTATTCGGCAAGCGTGAGGGAGCCGATGCGGTCGGCGGCGGCGACGCACTCGAACCCGGCGTTGGAGACGATGGCGAGCCGGGAGGCACCGAGGAACCGGCCGTGGAGCGCCACCCCGATCCGGAGCAGGTCGTCGAAGTCGTCGAGCGAACCGGCCTCGAGTACTCCGGCGGCCGCAGCAAGCGAGCGGGTGACGACATCGTCGGTGGCGATCGCCGCGGTGTGGGTCGCCGCCGAGCGCACCCCGGCGGCAGTGCGTCCTCCCCGGTACCACAGGACCGCACCACCGCGGCGGCGCATCTCGCGGGCGGCGCGCAGAGCGCGGTCGCCATCGCCGGGGAGGAACCCCTCCAGGTAGCAGGCGGCCATGTCGACGCTTGGGTCGGCGGCCATCGCTTCGAGATAGTCGCCGATGGTGAGATCGATCTGGTTGCCCACCGTGACCAGGAATCGGGGTTCCAACCAGGGGAGACGGTCGAGGCGAGCGAGAGCAAAGGCGCCGCTCTGGGCGATCAGGGCGACTCCGCGGTCAGGGTGTTCCCCTATCGGCGGGGCGTGACCCCCTACCGACGCGGCTTCGCCCCGTCGACTCCCCCACAAGGGGGGAGTGATCGGGGGAGTGATGGTTGTCGAGGTCATCCGCTCTTTGGGGATGAAGGTGGCGTCGTAGCGGCCCGGCTCGGACCGGACTCCCATCGAGTTGGGTCCGGTGATCACCGGTGGTTGGGAACTGGCGGCGAGGGCGGACCGGATGCGGTCCGCGGCGTGCTCGGTGCCGGGGCGCTCGCCGACACCGCCGGGGATGAGGACGATCGAGTGCGCCGCGCCAGTGGCGATCGCCTGGTCCATCACCTCGACGACGGCGGAAGCCGGAACCGCCACCACGAGCAGATCCACAGGGGCTTCGAGGGCGTCGAGGCCGGCGACGCAGCGGCATCCCTCGATCTCGGCGACATCGGGCTTGATCACCACGACGCGGTCGACAGGGAAGCCGGCCGCAAGGATGTTGCGCACGATCACCCGTCCCGGGTTCATCTGTTCCGACACGCCGATCACCGCGATCGAGTCGGGGTGCAACTGCTTGGTGATCGCGTCGGTCCGGGCCCTGCGGGCGGAGGGGGTGATGCCACTGCCGGCCACGGCACGCGCATCGAGGGCGATCGGGCCTTTCGCGGTGAAGACCACCGGGTTCATCTCGAACTCGGTGAGATGCTGCGGCATCGTGGCTTCGCCGAAGGCGAGCAGGCTGGCGATCAGCGAGGTCAGTGCGGCGGGGTCCGCCGCCGGTGGTGACCCGCGTCGCCCGGTGAGGAGCGAAGGTGCTGCAGAGCGCAACGTCGCCGCGATCCGATCCGCCGTGGCGGGCGCCACCAGCGCCGGGGGCGGTCCGCTCTCCACGTCGACCCCGCCGGGGCCGATCGACACCACCGGTCCAAAGGCATCGGTCCAGCGCACCCCGGCGATGATCTCGTCGCGCGGGTCGTGGTCGACGAACTCGGCGATCAGGTACGCATGAGTCCCACTGCTCGCGGCAATCGCTCGCATCGCCGCATCGATCTCGCCCGGCGTGTTGGTGACGATACGTACCCCGCCGGCGTCGCTCTTGTGCAGGGGACCGCTGGCCTTCACCACCACGCGATCGCCCGGGAGTGCCGGGGCGACACCGGGCGGTGTCACCACCTCCATGCGTGGCACCGCGATGCCGATGGCCCGGGTGATCTCCTGTGCCGCCGCTTCAGCCAGGGTCTGCTGTCCGGGATGGTGTGCGAAGAGCGCATCGACGACCGCGGCGAGGTCGACCGTGGTGATCACGGCGTCGCCGGGGAGAGGATCGCTCGTCCCGCACGGAAGGCGGCGAGGTTGATCCCCACCACCCGCTCGCCCTTGGCGATGAACGCCTCGGTCACCGCCGCCTCGAGGGAGCCCACCGCGAGCGGCAGATGCACCGACGCCGCTCCCACCATCACCACGTTGGCGGCGCGCGGCGAGCCGCACTCCTTGGCGAGGCGGAAGGCCTCGACCAGGTGGCCGCCGATCCGCCGCACCACGGCGTGGACCTCGGCGAGGGGCGGATAGTCGGTGACGTTGGTGACCGGTTCTGCCGCGGTGATGAGCACCCCGTCGGGGGAGAGGTACTCGAGGTAGCGCAGTGCCTCCACGGGCTCGAGGCCAAGGATCATCGCCGCGGTGTGACGGGGTACCAGTTCGCTGGCGATCGGTTGGGGTGAGATCCGCAGCGTCGCCTGCACGGCCCCGCCACGCTGCGCCATCCCGTGCACCTCGGTCTGTTTCACCTCAAGGCCTTCGGCGCGGGCGGCGCGGGCGATGATGGCTGCCACCGACAGCACCCCCTGGCCGCCGACGCCGGCGATGACGATGTCGCTGGTCATGACGCAGTCCCCTGTCGGCGATCCTTGCGCGCCTCGACGCATTCGCGGACGGCCACGATCACCGACGGACCCGGGTGGTCCATCTCGGCGCGCAGCAGCGCAGTGAGTTCGGTGACGCGCTGGCGGGTGATCTCGATGACGTGGAGATGATCGGGTTCGATGCCCAGCCCGGCGAGGAGCGGCTCCAGGCTGGAGCCGGGGAGCAAGGTGGGCTGCTGTCCGGTCATGCCCACCGTGCCGTTGTCGAGGATGAGCACGGTGATCGGGGTCCGATGCGCCACCGCGTCCATGAGCGGGGTGATGCCCGAATGGAGGAAGGTGCTGTCGCCGATCACCGCCAAGGAGGGGCGGAGGCCGGCATCGGCGGCGCCTTTGGCCATGCCGATCGAGGCCCCCATGCACACGCACGACTCGATCGCCTGATACGGCGGCAGCGCCCCGAGGGCATAACACCCGATGTCGGACATCACCACCGATTGGTCGATCCCGGCGAGGGCGGCGAGCAGCGCCTCGAACGACTCCTCGTGCGGACACCCCTTGCACAACTGCGGGGGACGCCCGGGAAGCACCATGCCGGTGAGGTCGATCCCGGTGCGCACCGGGAGCCCGAGTGCAGCACGGACGGTATCCGGAGTGAGCTCGCCATCGGCGGGAAGCGTTCCCGAGTCGCGACCCAGCACGTCCCAACGCGTGGGGAGCACTCCGGCGAGGCGGCGCTCGACGAAGGGGTATCCCTCCTCGATCACCAGGAGTTGCTCGACGTGATCCGCCAGGTTGCGGATCAGCTTCGCCGACACCGGGTAGGCCCCGAGGTGGAGGTGCGACGGCGTGTAGCCGAGGTCGGCGCCGTTCTCCAGGTAATGGTTGCGTCCGATCCCGGCGGTGATCACCCCGAGGCCGCGGTCGTCGTCGGACAGGGTCAGCATGGTGTGCGACGAGGACGCGGCCCAGGCCTCGAGCTCCGGCTGCAGCGCGACCAGGCCATGCCACAGGCGGCGGGCATTGCCGGGGATGAGGATCCAGTCCTGGGGGCGATCGGCCTTGTCGAGGGGCGGCGTGGGCCGCGGCGGTGCGGTCGTCACCGGCGACCGGCTGTGGGCGATGCGGGTGACCAGGCGCAGCAGCACGGGGATGCCAAAGCGCTCCGAGACCTCGAACGCTTCGCGGGTCATCTCGTAGGCCTCCTGCGACGAGGCCGGTTCGAGGCACACGATCCGGGCGAAGTCGGCGAGGAACCGGCTGTCCTGCTCGTTCTGTGACGAGTGCATCCCGGGATCGTCGGCCACGGCCACCACGAGGCCGCCCGCGATCGCCACGAGCGCCGAACTCATGAAGGGGTCGGCGGCGACATTGAGCCCGACGTGCTTCATCGCCACCAGGGCACGCCGACCTGCCATCGACACCCCGAGGGCGGCCTCGTACGCGGTCTTCTCGTTGGCGGTCCAGTGGGCCACCACTCCATCGGGCGCCGCGCCCATGAGCGTCTCCATGATCTCGGTGGCCGGGGTGCCCGGGTACGAATAGGCGGCGCTGATGCCGGCGTCGATGGCCCCGAGGGCGACAGCCTCGTCGCCGAGGAGGAGGCGTGACGTCGCCGGCGGCGAGATCTGGAGCATCGCGCTCAAGGTATCGCGGGACCACCCGGCGTTATGGGGCCAGAGTGCCCTAGTCGCCGGGACCGGTCTCGGGGAACCTGAGGGAGGTCACAGGAGGGATGGGATTGGCCGATCGAACGTTTCTCGTGCTCGGCGGAGCCGGCATGGTCGGGTATCAGGTGGCGTATCGCATCGCCGCCGACCTCGCCCCCGAGCGGATCGTCATCGCGTCGCTCTACGAAGACGAGGTGGAGCGTGCGGTCGCCGGCCTGCATGATCTGGCCCCTGACGTCGACATCGTGGGGGAGTGGGGCGATGTCTTCGTCCGTGCCGAGTTCGCCCGGCGGCCGCGTCGCGAGTTGCTCGACGACCCGGTGGCGCGTGACGCCATCTTCGACGATCTTCTCGGCCCGCTCGACGAGGCCTATGCCCGATCGCGCCTCGCCCAACTCATCGAGCATCACCGCCCGGATGTGATCGTCGACGGAGTCAATACCGCCACCGCCATCTCCTATCAGGACGTGTACACCTCGTCACTGATCGCCGAACGCGATCTCGAGGCGCTCGAGAACGGTCGCGACATCTCCATGGGGACGGTGTCCCACGACATCGAGACGCTGATCCTGTCGCAGTCGATCCCGCAGTTGATCCGCCACGTCCTCATCATCGACCGGGCGATGCGTGCCGTCGGCACCCGGCTCTACCTGAAGGTGGGAACCACCGGCACGGGCGGCATGGGGCTGAACATCCCCTACACCCACTCCGAGGATCGGCCCTCGGCAAAGCTCATGACGAAGACGGCGGTCGCGTTCGCCCAGACCGGTCTGCTGTTCCTCATGGGCCGTACCCCCGGTGGTCCCATCGTCAAGGAGATCAAGCCGGCGGCGCTCATCGGCTACTCGGACGTGGGCAGGCGCACCATCCGCGAGCGCGGCAAGACCGTATCGCTCTACGGAGCCAGAACGGATCGGCTCGGTGGGTCGCTGCAGCTGCGCATCGACCCAGCGGAGTTCGTGCACCGTTCCGACCTGGAGCTGCCGGTGGTGGACACCGGCGAGAACGGCGTGTTCACCAAGGGCGAGTTCGAGGCGATCACCTCCCTCGGGCAGATGGAGTTCGTCACCCCGGAGGAGGTCGCCCGCCACTGCGTCCAGGAGATCAGCGGCATCAACACGGGGCGTGACGTCGTGGGCACGGTGGACTCGAGCGTGCTCGGACCCTCCTACCGGGCCGGGGTGCTGCGGTCCCGGGTGCTCGACGAGCTGCGCGCCCTCGAAGAGTCGACCGGAACCCACGGGGTCGCCCTCGGCCAGCTCGGTCCGCCGGAGCTGTCCAAGCTGCTGTGGGAGGCGGAGTTGCTCGCCCTCATCTACGGCACGCTGCCGGCGGTGCTCGCCGCGTCCCCCGAGGAGATCAGCACGGCCGCCAGCCGGATCCTCGACGAGCGGCCCGGGCTGCGCGACACGATCACCTCGCTCGGCATCCCCATCCTCTGCGCCGAAGGCGACACCCTCGACCGCGGTCCGTTCATCCGCATCCCGGAGGCGCCCGAGGGCGAGGCGCTGGTGGTGACCGACGAGCAGCGGGATCGCTGGGCGGCGAAGGGCTGGGTCGATCTCCGCCCCGCCAACTTCGAGAAGTGGCAGCAGCGCTTGCGGGCGATCCGGGCGGGGCACCCCGGGAAGTCGCAACCCGGCTCCGCCGGTGTCGCCCCGGAGACCGACGTCTCCGAGGCGATCGAAACCGGGTCACTGGCAGCCTGGGTGCTGGCGGAAGAGCTGGGTGGGTATCGCATCAAATAGGTACCAGATGCCAGATGCCAGATGCCAGATCCTTTTCTGAGCATTGTCTGGGATCTGGCGTCTGGCGTCTGGTATCTGTCCGCGATACACTGCCCGCCTTCCCCAACCTGCCCCTGAGAGGGGGCCTCTCGCAGAACGCGAGTGTCCAAAGGAGGTGGAGCGCATCGTGCGCACCTACGAGTTGATGACGATCTTCCGGCCTGAGATGGCCGAAGCCGACGTACGCAGGGAAGTCCAGCGCGTCTCCGACGCCCTCACCGAACGAGGGGCCGAGATGAAGAAGGACGACTTCTGGGGCAAGAGGCGATTCGCCTATGAGATCAACCATCTCACCGAGGGCTTCTACTCGGTGCTCCAGTTCGAAGCCGAGCCCGAGGCGATCGTCGACATCGACCGGGCGTTGAGCTTGTCCGACCAGGTGGTCCGGCACAAGTTCATGCGCCCCGAGTAGCCGTGCGAGTGTCACACCCGGTTCCCATCATGGGGACCATCCATTCATGTGCCGAGAGGTAACAACACCATGGCAGCAAATCACGTGACGCTCATCGGAAACCTTGTCGACGACCCGGAACTGCGGTTCACCCCTTCGGGGGTGGCCATGGCGAAGGTTCGCTTCGCCGTCAGCCGCCGCTACCAGGACAAGAGCGGCGCCTGGCAGGAGGACACGAGCTTCTTCGGCGGGACCCTCTGGCGGGATGCCGCCGAGAACGCCGCCGAGTCCCTGACCAAGGGCATGCGGGTGATCGTGACCGGCCGCCTCGAGCAGCGGCAGTGGGAGACCCAGGAGGGCGAGAAGCGCTCCATGGTCGAAGTGGCGATCGATGAGATCGGCCCCTCACTGCGCTGGGCGACGGCGTCGGTGACCCGCTCCCCGCGTGCCGGCGACAGCTTTGGGGGCGGAAGCGCCCCGGCGGGCGGAACACCGGCAGCCCCGGTGGCCCGCGAACAGTGGGAGCCCGACGAGGCCCCCTTCTAACCGTTTCGAACTTCCCCAGGAGGACTGATGCCTAGAAAGAAGAACGCACCGGGCAAGCCCAAGCGGCGGGCACCCGAGCGACTCCGCCGCGGCCAGACCAAGCCGAAGGTCTGTGTGATCTGCACGCAGCACGACGGCAAGGTCGACTACAAGGACCTGTCGCTGCTGCGACGGTTCATGTCGGACCGCGCCAAGATCCGCGGGGCGCGGGTCACCGGCAACTGCCCCCAGTGCCAGCGCAAGGTCGCCATGGCGATCAAGTCGGCACGCGAGATGGCGCTCCTGCCCTACCTCGGCAAATGAAACTCATCCTCACCCAAGACGTCGCGGATCTGGGACTGCGCGGTGACGTCGTCGACGTCGCCGACGGCTACGCCCGCAACTACCTGGTTCCGCGTTCCCTCGGCATCGCCGCCACCCGCGGCGCCCTCAAGGACGCCGAGAAGATCCGGGCTTCCCGGATCGAGGTCGAGCGCAAGGCCAGAGCAGAGGCCGAGGAGATGGCGCAGGCGCTGTCCGGCACCACGGTCGTCGTGGCGGCGCGCGCCGCCGACGAGGGCCGGCTGTTCGGTTCCATCGGAGCGCGCGATGTCGGCGAAGCCATTGCGAAGTACACCGGGATCACCGTGCCGCATGAGCAGATTCGCCTGGCGGGTCCGATCAAGGAGATCGGCCTCCATCAGGTGATCGTGCGGCCACACGCGGAGGTCGAGATCCAGCTGGTGCTGGATGTGATCCCCGCCTGAGGAGGACATGACCACGCTCGAGAGCATCCGGACCCCCGCCGGTGGCGGGGCGCCGCACAATATCGACGCCGAGGAGTCCGTCATCGGCGCGGTGATGCTCTCCGCCGAGGCGGCCAATGTCGCCCTCGAGGTCCTCAAGCCCGACGACTTCTACAAGCCCGCCCACCAATCGGTGTGGGAGGCGGTCACGGCGCTCTTCGACGGCAACCAGCCGATCGACCCGATCACCGTCGCCGACTGGCTGCGCCGCAAGGAGCTGCTCGACCGCATCGGCGGGGTCGGGTTCATCACCCGGCTGATGGAGGCGGTGCCCTCCACCTCGAATGTCGACTACTACGCCGGGATCGTCGATGAGACCTCGGCCCGTCGTCGCCTGCTCCGCGCCGGCGGCGAGGTGGGGGCGCTCGCCCTCAAGGGCGACATGCCCATCGAGGAGGTGCTCGACAGCGCCGAGGCCGAGGTGTTCGCCGTGGCCGAGCGTCGCATGGGTGAAGGCCTGGTGGCGATCGGCCCGATGCTCAACGCCACCCTGGAGCGCATCGAGGAACTCGGGCACAGTGGTGGCGACGTCACCGGGGTGCCCACCGGCTTCATCCGCCTCGACCAACTGCTCGCCGGGCTGCATCCCGCCAACCTGGTGGTCATCGCGGCCCGCCCCGGCATGGGCAAGTCCACGCTCGCTCTCAACATCGCCACGCACGTCGCCGCCGAGTCCCCGGTGGCGGTGTTCACGCTGGAAATGAGCCGCGAGGAGATCATCCATCGGCTCCTGTCATCACTCGCCTCGGTCGACTCGTCGAAGATCAAGACCGGCCAGCTCGACATGGATCAGTGGCGCCGCCTCAGCCAGGCCTCGTCGAGGCTCTTCGGCCTCAAGCTCTACGTGGATGACGGCGCCGCCCTCACCGTCACCGCGATCCGTGCCAAGTGCCGGCGGTTGAAGCGCCGCGAGGGCCTTGGTCTCGTCGTCGTCGACTACCTGCAGCTCATGCAGGGGCCGCGCAATGCCGAGAATCGCCAGCAGGAGATCGCCGACATCAGCCGGTCACTGAAGAACCTCGCCCGCGAGCTGCAGGTGCCGGTCATCGCGGTGTCCCAGCTCAACCGGCAGTTGGAGGCGAGGGAGAACAAGCGTCCCCGCCTCGGCGACCTGCGCGAGTCCGGCGCCATCGAACAGGATGCCGACGTCGTCATGTTCATCTACCGCGACGAGCTCTACAACGAGCCGAGCGCCGACACCAAGGGTGTTGCCGAGATCGAGATCGCCAAGCACCGCGCCGGTGCCACCGACCGTTTTCAGCTCGGCTTCGCCGCCGAGTTCAGCCGCTTCAACAACATGACGAGCCGCGTCGCGCCGATGTAGGTCGGCGCCCTGGCGGGCGCCTCTGCAATTGGCAACTGGCTACCCCCCCAACTCCTCCACGGCATCACTGGCCACGCCCACCACGTCTTCGATCGGGCGGCGCCGGCCGCGGCGCACCACCACCCGTTCGGCGAGTGAGACCAGGCTGACGAAGGTGATCCCGAGGAGCGCGGAGACCACGATGGCGGCGTAGAGCTTCTCCGGGCCGCTGATGTAGTAGTAGGAGAAGGTGAGGAGCGACCGGCCGAGTCCGTCTCCGAGTCCGGCGGGGAGCTCACCGATGATGGCGCCGATGACACTCGCCGTCGCCGAGATCTTCAAGGCGGTGAACACGTAGGGGATCGAGGCGGGCATGCGCAGCTTGGTCAGCACCTGGGTCTCCGTGGCGGCGTAGGAGCGCATCAGTTCCACCGCGGCCGGGTCGGGGGAGCGCAATCCCCGCAGCGAGTTGATCGTCACCGGGAAGAACGTGAGGTAGGCGGAGATGATCGCCACCGAGAATCCGGCGTCGTCGAGACGAAAGGCGCTCACCAGCCACGACGGCCAGGCGCCCGATCCGCCCCAGATCACGATCATCGGGGCGATGGCGATGAGGGGCACCGTCTGCGAGGCCACGACGAACGGCATGATCCCTCGCTCGAGCAGTCGTGATCGGGCGAACAACGCTCCGAGCCCGAATCCCGCCAGGCTTCCGATGAAGAAGCCCACGGCGGCGCGGTGCCAGGTGATGGCGGCGTTCTTGATGAGCAGCCATCCCAGGATGTCGGCGTCGCGAGCGCGGCTCACCGGGCGGAACAGCGCGGCGAAGATGTCGAACACGTGCGGCATCGACGAGTCGTCGGGCCGCACCGGCAGTCGCACGCTCGTGAACGGGATCAGACCGTCCGTCGCCTGGCCGAGCGCCTTGTAGCCCTCCCAGAGCAGGGCGAGTCCGAGGAAGATCCCGCCGAACACCAGGGTTCGGACCAGCCACCGCGGCAGGCGCGGGTGCGATCCGAGGGTGGGAGCGAGAGCGGTCACGGCGGCGATGCTACGCGGTGCCGCCTTTCCCCGCCCCGGCTGCCCGGAATCCGGGGAATCGCCGGGTTGCCCGCGCACCCTGGCTACCGTGGCCGCCATGCGTTGGGGCACGCTGCTGCTCGTCGTCGCTCTCCTGGGTGGAGCCTGCGGGGACGATGCTGCCGTCACCACCGCGCCGACCACGACCACCGGCGGCACCGTCGAAGCCACCACCACGACCGCCACCGTGGCCGAAACCACCACCACGACGGCGGCCCTTCCCCTCACCGATCCGCGGTTTCCCGCCACCAACCTGTCGGCTCGCTTCGCCCTCCCCGACGACACCTCGGCGACGCTCTCCTTCGACCCGGCGACGCTGCTCGCCCTCTGCTATCGATCGGTCGATGGTCCGCTTGTGGTGGTGCTCACGGGTTTCGGCGACGAGGTGCCGCCGGTGCTGCAGTGTGGCTGGATCCTGATGCGCTACGGGACCACCGCGGTGCTCGATGCCCCATCCTGGGACACCGCACCCTGGGACTCGCACGGCAACCAGCCGTGGGCGACGCAGAACTTCGGGGCGACCCGGTGTGAGGAGGCATTCCTCGAAGACGGAGGCTTCCGGCCCGACATCGCCACCGCCCGGGAGTGCGGGGACTTCCTCGTGGTCGTCGCCGATGAGCTCGCCATCGATCCGGCTGTCGTCGAGGCGGAGGTGGGCACCCCGTTTGCCGAGATCATCGTCGACGCCGCCGAAGGGCCGGTGAGTCTGGAGGCGATTCCGTGGGAAGCCCATCCGGGAGCGCTGCAGACCGTCGACGACCTGCTGGAGATCGACGTCGACGCCGCTAGGTGTCCCCAGTTCTGACGGGCACGCTCGCCGCGCCGCTCCACCCCCAAGCGAGTGCGGCGGCACCGACTGCGGCCGCCCAGGCGATGGCGGCGAAGAGCAGATGGAGGGCCACCACCGCCGCCGAGGTCACCTCGGTGAAGACGTGCACCGCGCCGAGGGCGACATTCACGGTGAACGCACCCGCCGCCACCGCGAGGAGGGTCTTCTCGGCGCGCCCGGTGCGCCACGCCCGCACCGCCAGGTACACCAGGTAGGCGAACCCGGCCCCGGCGACGAGGCGATGCACGAAGTGGAGCACCACGTAGCGATTGGAGAACTCGGGGACCAATCCGGCCTCGAGGATCGGCCAACCAGCGAAGTAGAGGTTGTGCACCAGGGAGCCGAGAAGGAGCACCCCGTAGGCCGTGGCCGCTCCGATGATGAGCGCCCCGCGCCAGAGGAGGCCCCTGGGCTGGGGAGAATGCGATGACGTCGCCATCACCACGAGCACGAGCAGTCCCACGATCGCCATCGACACGGTGAGGTGGATCGACACCAGGTCGCGAGCGAGGTCGCCCTTGACGATGGCCCGGCCCAGCCAGGCCTGAATGCCCACGACCACGATTGCCGCCGTCGCCGGCCAGGCGGCGTGGCGGTTGCGGGGCCGTTGCCGCCACGCCGCCAGCGCGGTGGCAACGATGAGGATCCCGACGACCGCCGCCACCCAGCGGTGGGTCCATTCCACGATCATGTGGTACTCGAGGCGGGGGAGCAGGCCACCGAGCAGGCCGTCCTCGCAGAGGGGCCAGCGGTCCTGGCAGCCGTATCCGCTGCCGCTCCCCCGGGTATACCCGCCGAGCATCACCAGGAAGACGGTGGTGGCCAGAGACCATTGAGCCAGGCGGCGCGTCGACGGCATCGCCGTGGAGCGTAGGGCGCCGAAGAGAGGTGCCCGCCAGGGGCCGTTCCTGGCGCGATAGGTCCGTCCGGCCCATTCCGACGAGCCGTCCCAGGGGCGATTCTGGTGGTACGGCATTCCGACCGCGGAGGCGCCGATGATCGAGTTGCGATTCCACGGGCGGGGCGGCCAGGGCGCAGTGGTCGCCTCGAAGACGCTCGCGCAGGCGGCATTCCTCTCCGGCCGCTACGTGCAGAGCTACCCCGACTACGGCGTGGAGCGCCGCGGCGCCCCGGTGGTGGCGTTCGCCCGGATCGCCGAGGAGGGCGACGACCTCTTCGTTCGCCAGGACATCCGCGAGCCCCATCACCTGCTCGTGCTCGACGCCACCCTGCTCACGAATCCGGCGGTGCTGGCCGGGCTCCAACCCGGAGGGTGGGTTGTCGCCAATTCGCCCGACTCGCCGGCCTCGCTGGGCATCGATGGCCGCTTTCGGGTGGCAACCGTCGATGCCTCTCGCATCGCCCTCGATCACGGATTGGGGAGTGCCGCCCAGCCCGTTGTGAACACCGCGATCCTCGGTGCCTTCGTCCGGGCCACCGGGGTCGTCACGCTCCGCGACCTGCTCGCCGCGATCCGCCACGAGGTTCCGGTCAAGGCCGAGGAGAACCAGTTGGCGGCCTCCGATGCCCACGAACAGGTGGTGCTGGGGGTCCCGGTATGACTCCGCTCGATCATGTCGACGACTATCCCGAGATTCCGGTGTCGCTCGGCTCGACCCGCGCCGCCATCAAGACCGGGGACTGGCGGAGTGTGCGTCCCGTGGAGGTGGATCGCACTGCGCCATGCGCCTTCGCCTGTCCAGCAGGAGTGGATGTCCCGCGGTATCTCGACCTGATCCGCCTCGGCCGTCTCGATGAGGCGCTGGCGGTCTTCGCCGAACGCAACCCCTTCCCGCGGATCACCGGACGGGTGTGCCCCCACTCGTGTGAAGACGGCTGCAACCTCGCCGCCGCCACGGGTGATGACCCGGTGGCGATCCGGTCGATCGAACGGTGGCTGGGCGACGCCACCGCGCAGATCCCGCTTCCCCAGCCCTTCGAGGCCACCCGGCGGCGGGTGGCGGTGGTGGGATCGGGACCGGCCGGCCTCGCCGCGGCGTACTACCTGCGCCGTTCGGGTCACCGGGTGACCGTGTACGAACGGCGCCCCATCGCCGGCGGCATGCTGCGTCACGCCATCCCCGAGTATCGCCTCCCCTCCGCGGTGGTCGACGCGGAGATCGCCCGACTCGTCGACATGGGCATCGAGTTCGTCACCGGTGTGGAGCTGGGGCGGGATTTCCATCTGGACGAACTCGCCCCCGAGCACTCGGCGGTCTTCCTGGCGACCGGAGCCTGCCGGGCGCGCCCGGTGGGGATCACCGGCGAACACCTTCTCGACTCCGGTCTCGAGTTCCTCGAGACCGCAGGACTAGACCTCTCCATCGGGCGCGGAATGCGGTGTGCCGTGATCGGAGGAGGCAATACCGCCCTCGATGTCGCCCGGGTGGTACGCCGTCTCGGCGGCGAGGTCACCGTGCTCTACCGGCGTACCGCCGAGGAGATGCCGGCGATCCGCGAGGAATACCACCACGCCGTCGCCGACGGCGTGGTGTTCGAGTGGCTCACGCTTCCCCGGTCGGTGGAGAAGGGGGAGGCGGGCCTGGTGGTGACGGTGGAGGAGATGCGCCTCGGCAAACCCGACGGCTCGGGGCGGCGCCGTCCCGAACCCACCGGGCGGGTCCGCCAACTCATCTTCGACCGGGTGTTCTCCGCGGTCGGTGAGACCGCCGACTCGACCCCGTTCCCCGCAAACCTGAAGAACGCCGAGGGGTGGCTCGAGGTGGGTCCCGGTGGTGCCACCGCCGATGAGATGGTCCACGCCGGTGGCGACCTGGTGACCGGGCCGGCGACGGTGGTGGCGGCGATCGCCGCGGGACGCGAGGCGGCCCGGCTGATCGATCGCCGGCTCGGGTTCTCCGATCGCTGGGCATCGATGCCTCACCAGCCCGTGGTCGGGCCGGACGAGGTGAATCCCTCGTACCGCAGCAGCGCCCGGCGCACCAGCGATCCCAAGGCACGCACCGTCGACCCGCTTGGCGAGGAGACCCTGACCGTCGCTGCCGAGGCCGTGCTCGTCGAGCTCGAACGATGCCTGTCGTGCGGACACTGCAACGCCTGCGGCACCTGCTTCGTCCTCTGCCCCGACGGTGCGATCCGCTGGGAGGAGGACGGTCCGGTGATCGATCTCGAGTTCTGCAAGGGATGTGGGATCTGCGTCGTCGAGTGTCCGGGCCGGGCTCTCGTGCTCGTGAACGAACGGGAGGGACCATCCTTCGATGGGACCTCCGGGGCTTCCAGTGATGGCCGGACTTCCGGCCGTCACGGGAATGGGGAAGCGGTCTTGTCGAAGGGTGGTCAAGTCAATGCCTGAACGTCTTCTCCTCACCGGCAACCACGCCGCCGCCTACGGGGCGATGCTGTCGCGTGCCGAGGTGATCTCGGCGTATCCCATCACCCCGCAGACGATGATCGTGGAGTTGCTCTCCGAGTTGACCGCTTCCGGGAAGCTCGATGCCACCTTCATCACCGTCGAGTCGGAGCACTCGGCCATGGCCGCCTGTGTTGGCGCCTCCGCCGCCGGGGCGCGCACCTACACCGCCACCAGCGGGCAGGGGCTGGCACTCATGCACGAGATGCTTCACTGGGCGGTCGGGGCGCGGCTCCCGGTGGTGCTCACGAATGTCAGCCGGGCGATGGCACCGGGATGGTCGATCTGGGCCGACCAGACCGACATCCTGTCGCAGCGTGACGTCGGTTGGATGATGCTCTTCGCCGAATCGGTGCAGGAGGCGCAGGACTTCATCATCTGGTCGTACCGGGTGGCCGAGCAGGTGCACCTTCCCGCCATGGTGGGGATGGACGCCTTCATCCTCTCCCACACCGCCGAGCCGCTCATCGTGCACGACCAGTCGGCAGTGGATGCCTACCTGCCGAAGTTCGAGCCGATCTACGCCCTCGATCCCGAGGATCCCCGCGCCTACGGCGGCCTGGTGAACCGCGACCACTACTTCGAGTTGCGCTACAAGATCTTCGAGGCCATGGATCGAGCCGGCGAGCTGCTCGTCGCCGCCGGTGAGGAGTTCGGCGAGGTGCTCGGACGCCGGTACGCGCCGCTCGAGGGGTACCTGCTCGACGACGCCGAGTACGTGATCGTGTCCGCCGGCGCGCTCACCTCGAATGTCCGCCAGGCGGTACGCGACGCCCGGGCCCGTGGCATCAAGGTGGGCCTGCTGCGTCTGGTGGCGTTCCGCCCCTTCCCTGTCGCGGCGATGCGCCGCATCCTCGCCGGCCGAAGGAAGGTGGCGGTGCTCGACCGCAACATGGGACCCGGTCATTCGGGCATCTTCGCCGCCGAGGTGCGCTCGGCGCTCTTCGGATCGTCCTCGGCTCCCGAGGTGTTCGACTACGTGGTCGGGCTCGGGGGGCGTGACGTGCGGGTGGAGACGATTCTCGAGGTGCTCGACGACCTCATCACCCGTGACGATCCGGAGATGGCGCTCTTCGTCGGGGTGAAGGGTCTCCCCATCGGCCCGATCCGGAAAGAGGCGGAGGTACTGCGATGAGATGGGCGGTTCCCGAAGCCGAGTTCGTGGATCCGGGGACGCTGGGTTGTCAGGGATGCGGCGGGGCGCTGTCGATGCGGCTGGTGCTCAAGGAGGTCGGCGACGACGCCATCGCCGTCCTCCCGGCATGCTGCTGGTCGATAATCGATGGGCCCTGGCCGACGCATGCGTTGCGGATTCCCGTGTTCCACACCGCCTTCGAGACCGCGGCCGTGGTGGCGGCGGGGATCAAGGCAGCCAAGCGGCGGCAGGGTCGCGACACCACCGTGATCGCCTGGGCCGGCGATGGCGGCACGTTCGACATCGGATTGCAGGCCCTCTCCGGTGCCGCCGAACGCAATGAGGACATCCTCTACGTCTGTTACGACAACGAGGCGTACATGAACACCGGGATCCAGCGGTCCTCGGCCACGCCCCGGGGGACCTGGACCACCACGACTCCCGATGAGAACCCCGAGCCGCGGATCAAGAAGGACATCATGGGGATCATCGCCGCCCACCGCATCCCCTATGCCGCCACCGCCACCGCCGCCTATCCCGAGGATCTGGCCCGCAAGGTGCGCACCGCCATGGAGGCCCGCGGCGGGATGCGGTTCCTCCACATCCTCGCCGCCTGCCCGCCGGGATGGAAGGTGGCCGCCGACCAGGCGATCGAGGTGATGCGGCGCGCCGTGCGCAGCCGGGTGTTTCCGCTGTACGAAGTGCGCGATGGCCGCCACTACACGATCACCTACCGCCCCGAACCGGTCCTTCCCATCGAGGAGTACCTGGGCTTGCAGGGACGCTTTGCTCCTTTCGGTGCCGATCCCGCACTCGTCGCCGCGGCACGGCGCGAGGTCGACGATCGTTGGGCATGGCTGGAGGAGCAGCACGAGAGATCGCTGCAGCCGGCCACCACCTGATCAGGTCAGTTCGCCCAGGTCTCTCAGGAGCTCGATCACCCCGATCGTGGTGACGGCAACGAGTACGCCCCACACCACCCAATGCGCTGCGTGGCGAAGGCGGCTCGCCGGATCCCCGGAGGTGAATGCGGCGATCCCGATGCCGGCGGAGATGGCGGTGGCCAGGACCACGATGCCGAGCGGTGTTCCGACGGTGGCTCCGGTGAACATGATGACGGGGAACATCGCGAACGCCGAGATCGCCATCGCGAGTCCCGCGGGGAGCCGCGCGATCCGACCATTGGGCCGCAACAGGTGGTCGAGCACGAACACCCCGGTGAAGGCTGCACCGGCGGGAATGAGCACGAACAGCCCGACGGTGAGCGTCAGCGGTTCAAGCAGGCGGAAGTCGATGCCATCGGCGTGCACGATGATCCCGCCGATGAAGGCTCCGGCGGCCACGGCGAACCCGGTGGCAACGATCACGGTGCGATCACGAACCGCCGATCGCAGCAGTGCCAGTACCGGACCCACGAACCCGCCGATGATGGTGGTGGACATCACGAGGAACATGGTCGCCGAGGTGAACTGACCGATGGTGAAGTCGTCGTCGGACTGGAGTCCGGACAGGCTCGAGTCCGACGTGAGGAAGATCACCCGCATGGCGATGCGCCCCCCGATGCCGCCCCACAGCAAGCCCGCCGCGGCTCCGGCGATGGCGCCGGCCAAAGCGATCCGCCCGAACCGTGCCAGGACGACTCCCCATCGCTTCATGCCCTCACCATCCACCAGGGACGCTACGGAGTCGTTACGGGGAGGCGTTGCCGGCACCAGCCACATGCGCAAGCCGCGTGGGCGCCGTCTCCGATCTGCTCGGTGCCAAGCTGCCATGCGGCGGCTTGGCACCCGGTTTCGGCACTCACGCTCGGGCCGGAGCTCGCCGACGAATTGCGAATTGCGGATTGCGAGCGCCGCCCGGGCCGACCCGAACCCTCGGCATCTACAGTCCCCCGAATGCGTTTCTGCCTCCAGGCTGGTGGAGCCACCTACGACGAGATCCTCGGGTGGGCTCGCTATGCCGAGGCCCGCGGCTTCGAGGCCTTTGCCATCCCCGACCACTACCTGCGCGGCGGTGACGGGGGAGCGGCGCTCGACGCCCTGGCGGTGATGGGGGGCCTGGCGCGTGACACCTCCGCCATCGAGCTCATGGTGCTGGTGAGTCCCATCACCTTTCGCCACCCCGCGGTGCTGGCCAAGACGGCATCGACCCTGGCCGACATGTCCGGGGGACGTTTCACCCTCGGGGTGGGCACCGGCTGGCTGGAGAGCGAGCACCGCCTCTTCGGATTCGACTTCCCCCAGCGCAAGGTGCGCTTCGAGATGATGGAGGAGGCGCTCGGCTATCTGCGCGCCGCCTTTGCCGAACCCCCGGTGTCGTACACGGGCCGCCACTACCGCTTCGAGGCATTCGACATGCAGCCTCGCCCGCCGCTGCGCATCGTGGTCGGGGGCACCGGCATCCGGCGCACCCCGGAGTTGGCCGGTCGCTACGCCGATGAGCTCAATGCCTATCCGGCTCCACCCGAGGTGTTCGCCGAGAAGGTCGGCCGGGCCCGCGGGGCCGCGGTGGCGGCGGGGCGGGATCCGGATCGGCTCGTGATCTCCTCTGCCGGGTTCTTCATCGGTGGCGACACGGAGGCGCAGTACCGCGAGCGCCTCGAGGCATACGCCGCCGCCAGCGGTGCCTCGGTCGAGGACATCGAGGAGGCGATGCGGGTGCGCACCTCCCCGCACGGCACCTGGGATGAGATCCGTACCCGGTTGCGCGGCCTGGAAGGGGCGGGGATGAGCCGGTTCTTCATCCAGACGTTCAGCGACGATCCCGGCGACGTCGAAGAAGTGCTGGAGAAGCTGGGATAGGAGTCGTCAGTCCACAGTCCTCAGCCAGAGCGCGTCGGGCTGAAGGCTGAGGCTGAAGGCTTGGCCGCCACCAGGAGAGGCCAAACCAACCACTCAAGGTGTTCGCATCTCCGCCGATACCAATCGTGGTTCGGACGCCACCCGCGTTCCGACTCCACCGGTACGACGAGGGCACCCCTTCCCAGATACCTCCGGTGGCGGCCGAACCACAGACGATCCCCCCGATCATCCCGGGGGGATCGTCGCATTCGGGCCTGCCGCGGGCGGCGTACGCTTCACCATCCGATCGGGAAGGATCACCGATGTCGCGAACCTCCTGCCGCTTCATCTCCGCACTGGCTGTCCTTCTGGTGACCGCCGCCGCCTGCGGCGACGACGATGCCGCCACCTCGACGACCGCAACCGCCACCACCGCAGCCACCACCACTGCAGCCACCTCGCCGACCACGGCGCCGCCGGCACCCACGGAACTGCGCTTCACCTTCGAGGGGGTGGCGGGGGCGCAGGGCAAGATCCTGGTCGGCACCGTCTTCGGCGAAGGTGGGGCGCTGGCTGCCACCATCTGCGAGCCGGTGGCCTCGGATCCGTTCTCGGGAGCGGCGGTGGCGGCGACTGCGGCACCCGACAATCCCTGTGGTCACGACGCCCCTTACGGGGTGCCTCTCACCACCGATGGCGTGTACTCGTACATGGTGGCGATCTATACGGGCGGCTCGCAGACCGCCGAGTTGTGTGCCTTCGGGGAGGTGATCGTCGACGGCCCCACCGAGGTCGTCATCGCCGCCGCCGATCTCACCGCCGACAACTGCAACGCCTGAGCAGGTGGGGATGAACGAAAGAGGGGGCGCCCCGCCGGGGCGCCCCCTCTCGCATTCGGGTCCTGGTCGGCTACTCGCCGCCGGGGTTGAGGTGCACCTCGCGCGGGGTGAACCCGGCCCCCTCGGTGTCGAGACCGTCCTCGTCCAGTGAGGCCACCGCGGCCTCGGCGAGGTCGGTGCGATAGGCGCTGTCCGGCGGAGCGGCGGTGATGACTCCCTGGCTCGTGGCGACCTCCACCGTCTGGGCCCACAGCGCGGCGTCCATCACGCCGATGCCGCCGGGCGACGGCCAGATCAGCTTGTTGATCTCGTTGAGCTGCCACGCCTGGTGACTGGCACCGAGCGCCGGTCCGTTGGCGAGCACGATGTCGACACACTCGTCGAAGTTGTCGCGGCAGAAGATCCAGCCGCGGAACGAAGCGCGGAGGAATCGTTCGGCGACGTCCTCATTGCCCTCCTCGGCGAGCCACTCGGCGTTGGCCCACACCGCGTCCTGGAGCATCGCCGTGCCGACCTCGTTGAAGTCGACCACGCTCAGGTCCGCCGGGGTGTACTGCGAGCCGGTGTCGGGGTTGATCGCCTCGAGCACCTGGGCGTACTCGTTGTAGGTCATCGCCTGGGCGGCGTCGAGCTCGCCGTTCAGGAGCAGCGACATGTCGAACGGCTGCTGCACGAGGTCGCCGTCGACCGTGACCCCGAACATCTCGATGGCCGCGGTGAGTTCGAACTCGTTGCCGAAGCCCCACGTTCCGACCCGCTTGCCCTCCCAGTCCGCCGGGGAGGTGATCCCCGAGTCGGCCCACGAGACCATCAGGGTCCCGGAGCGCTGGAAGACCTGGGCGATGTTCACCAGGCCGGCGCCCTCCTCGTTGGAGACGAGTGCCTTCGGCACCCAGGCAAGGCCGAACTCGGCCTGGCCGGAGGCGACCACCTGCTGGGGAACGATGTCCACCGCACCCTCGAGAATGGTCACGTCGAGGCCCTCGTCCTCGTAGAAGCCCTGATCGACGGCAGCGAAGTACCCGGCGAACTGCGCCTGGGTCACCCACTGCAGCTGCAACTTGATGGGAATCAGTTCATCGGTGCCGGTGTCGTCATCGCCACAGGCCGCTGCCACCAGGGCAAAAGCGGCCAGCAACGTGACGAGCGCGGCAAGTCTTCGCCGAGTGTTCACGTAGTGCTCCCTCCAGCGGGCCAGAGCGGCCCGGTTGAACGGGCATCGTACGCGGTTCCGCCCGGCTGCGCCGGGCGGAGTCTTCAGTCCTCAGCCCGAGGTCGTGGCAGGCTTCGGGCTGAGGAATGATGACTGATGGCTCTCTACGTCCCCGCCACGTTCCTCATCGAGGCATGCCAGGGCATCACGGCGCGCTCCACCATCACGACGGCCAGGTAGAAGACGATGCCGGAGAACGAGGCCACCAGGATCGCCGCCCAGGCCTCGGCGAAGTGGAACAACGCCGCCTGCTGGGAGATGTACACGCCCAGGTTCTCGCGCGAGCCCCCGAAGTACTCGCTCACCACGGCGGCAATGATGCTGAGGGTGGTGCCCACCTTGAAGGCGGAGAACACGTAGGGCAGGGAGTGGGGAATCCGCACCTTGAAGAGCACGTCACGCGGCGCGGCGCCGTACGAATCCATCAACTCCAGCGATCCGGCAGGCACTTCACTCAGACCCCGCACCGCATTGATCATCACCGGGAAGAACACGACGAGGGCGACGACCATCGCTCCTGGCCAGATGCTGGTGATCGGGAACCAGTTGTTCATGATCGGGGCCAGGGCGATGATCGGCGTCGAGTTCACCGCCACGGCGAACGGCATCATGCCGTCGCGGATCAGCGGCCAACGCGAGGTGAGCAGCGCCATCGATATCCCGGCGATGGCGCCGATGGCGAATCCGAACATCGCCTTGCGCATGGTGAGCCATCCGGCGGAGACCACGACCCCGAACTCGTCGACGAACACCCGGGCGATGCGGCTGGGCTGGGGGAGGAGGAAGCGTTCGATGTCGAAGACGACCACCACGGTCTCCCACAGGGCGATGCCGCCGATGAAGATGAGCCCCGCCGGCAGGTAATGGCGTACCGCCGTACCCACCGACGGCATCCGGCGGGTGGTGACGGCCCCCGTCATGACCTGTCGACCGACCGCAGTATCTCGCGTACCTCGGTGAGCTTCTCGTAGAAGCGGGGGTGCTCGCGTGTGACCTCGTCGCGCGGTTGGGGGAGGTCGATGTCCACGATCCCGGCGATGCGTCCCGGCCGGGCCGACATCACCACGACCCGCGACGACAAGAACACCGCCTCGGGTATGGAGTGGGTGACGAAGACCACCGTGGTCCCGGTCTGGGCCCAGATGCGCAGTACCTCGGCCTGCATTCGTTCCCGGGTCATCTCGTCGAGGGCACCAAACGGCTCGTCCATGAGCAGGATCGAAGGCTCGAACGACAGCGCCCGGGCGATGGCCACCCGCTGCTGCATCCCTCCCGAGAGTTGGTAGGGGAAGTGCGCGGCGAACTCGGTCAGTTGCACGAGGTCGAGCATGGCCCGGGCGCGTTGTTCGCGCTCCTCCTTGCCGCGACCCATCACCTCCAACGGCAGTTCGACGTTGCGCACCACCGTGCGCCACTCGTAGAGCGTGGCCTGCTGGAAGACGATCCCATAGTCGCGGTCCTTGCGAGCCTGCGGTGCGGTCTTCCCGTTGACCGCCACCGTGCCGGTGGTAGGGGTGACGAGATCACCGACGATGCGCAGCAGCGTGCTCTTGCCGCACCCCGAAGGGCCGAGCAGCGAGATGAACTCGCCCGGCGCCACGGTGAGGTCGATGCCGCGCAGCGCCTCCACCTGGTCGGTCGATCCGGGATTGAACACCTTGTCGACGGCAGCGATGGCGACGGCGGAAGTCATTGGGGCGGCAGGTTACTGTCGCCCGCAGCGGCGGGCGGAGCCAATAGGAGACGGCACCAGGCCTGGCATCCGTCCGCACCCGAAACACCCGATGTCCGACGCCGTCGTGCCCGATGCCGAGTCCTTCCCCCCCGTGTGGGGGAGGTGCCGCGGGGAGCGCAGCGAGCCGAGGCGATGGCGTGATACCCGATCAGTGGCCGATGTCCCACCGGGCACCCCGTACCCGCCGGCAACGGGCAACCGGTCACGCCTCCTCCGTAACGGTCCGGTAACTTCCCCGGGCGATCTTGAAGGGGTGCTGATGCGAAAGTGGCTTCCGATGCTCGCCGGCGTGTTCTGGGTCGCCGGCGTGGTCGGGCTGGGTTATGGGATCACCAACGAGACCATCCTCGCCGGGCCGGCTCTGGTGCCGGTGCCCTTCGGCCTCGTCGGCGTCCTGCTTGGGGTGCGCCGGCCCACCCATCCGATCGGCTGGCTGCTGCTCGGTGTCGGGGCGGGGCCGGCGCTGACCGCTGTCTGCGCCGCGTTGATTCCTGGCTTCGATTACAGCGCCGAGTTGCAGAACGGGCTGTTGGTGGGCGGACTCGCCGTGGTGCTGGTGCTCTTTCCGACGGGGTCGGTCCCGGCGCGATGGTGGAGCGTGCCCATGGTGGCGGTCATGGTGTCCTGGGTGGGCCTCACCCAATTCGGGGTGATCACCCTCGGCGGCGGGTTCGAGTTGTCGGTTGGCGTGGTGCTGGCAGCGGTCTCGCTCGTGGTGTGTCTGGCCGCTCCCATCGTGCGATTCCGCCGCGCCACGGGGATGGAGCGCTCCCAACTGCGCTGGCTGGGGGCTGCCGCCGGATTGACCGCGGTGGCACTGGTGCTCAGCGGCATCGGGTTGGCACTCGACTTCAAGGCACTCGTCGGACTGGTCGCACCCCTCGCCGCGCTCGGCGCGATGATCGGCCTACCCGCGTCGATCCTGGTGGCGGTGCTCCGCTACCGCCTCTACGACATCGAGCGGATCGTCAGCCGTTCGGTGACCTACATCGTGGTGGCGATTCTGGTATCCGCGGTGTACGCCATTCCGGTGTTGCTGGCCCCGGCGATCCTGGGGAGCTCGAACGATCTGGTCACCGCCATGGCCACCCTGACCGCCGCCGTCGCCTTCAGCCCACTGCGCCGTCGGGTACGCCGCGTGGTGGATCGCAGGTTCAACCGCTCTGCCTACGACGCCGCCCGCGAAGTAGAGCGCTTCGCCGACGGAGTGCGCGACGAGGTGGATCCCCACAAGATCACGGATCGGCTCGGCGCGGTGGTGCGCTCCACGCTCCACCCCACGAGCGTCGCGGTGTGGCTGCACCCCGAGGGCTGAATACGTACCCCACGGCACGTCGTCAGACCCGCGCAGGGCGCTCGCGCCACGGACTAGTCCCTCAACTCCTTTCCCCCGAAATGCCGAAATCGAATAAACCTATCTTTCTTCTCCAGCGAGTAACCCCCTGAGATGACCGTTCAGCCCTTGAGGCGGAGACCGATGATCGAGCGGACGACGGGGGAGGAGCCGAGCCACCTCCGCTCGATTCGGGCCGTGCCCGACTTCGAGTCGTTCTATCGGACGGAATACCGCGCCGTGGTCGGGCTGGCCTACGCCCTCTCCGGAAGCCGCCTCGTCGCCGAGGACATCGCCCAGGACGCATTCCTCGCCGCCCATCGCCAATGGGATCGGGTGGCGCACTACGAGCAGCCCGAATCGTGGGTGCGCCGGGTGGTGTCCAACCTGGCGGTATCGGCGTTTCGCACCAAGGTGCGGGAGGCGGGCGCCCTGGCGCGGCTCAAGCCGCGCGACGAATACCTGCCGTCGCTCGCCGCCGAGGACGCCGACTTCTGGAAGGCGGTGCGGGCGCTGCCCAAGCGGCAGTCGCAGGTGATCGCACTGCACTACCTGGAGGATCGTTCGATCTCCGAGATCGGCCGCATCCTCGGGTGCTCCACGAACACCGTGAAGGTCCATCTCCACAAGGGGCGGGAGCGACTCGCCCGTCGGCTGGATGAGAGGTGGGAGGTCCCGCAATGAGTGTCGACACCCGCGCCCGTCATGCGGTTCGTGGTCTGCAGGGCAGCGTCGTCCTGGTGGCGCCCGTGGCGCTTCCGGTCGTGGCCCGGCGGCATCGCCTGTCGCTGATCGCCGGCCTGGCCGGAGCACTGGCGATCGCCTTCGCCTCGATGGCCGTCGCCGCGATGCTCCCCGATGCCCACCCCGGTGACGACACCGCCACCAATCCCAGCACCATCCCCGATCCGGAGATCCCCGACGGCCAGCTCGTCGTGCTTCCGCAAGACGATGGCGGGGCCGTCGCCGCCGGGGTGCATCAGAAGAACCGCACCTCGACCGCCGTCGAGCCGTACACGCGGTTCATCGGCTCCGCCGCGCCGGGCACCTTGGTGGTGGCGACCTCGGCCTTTGGCGACGCCGACATGGTGGTCGGCGAGTCGGGCGAGTTCGATCTCAAGCTCTTCTTCGAGGGGGCGCCAACCGGCGTGACGTTCCCGGTGACCCTCAGCGTGGGTGACGTGGACCACGGGTTCCACTTCACCTGGCTGTGGGACCCGCTGAACGTGGACATCACCGTCCACCAGGCCTACGGGACGAGCGACTCCCCGACGCCGTTCGAGAAGTTCTTCGGCACCGCCCCCCCGGGGACCCCGATCACCATCACCTCGGCCTACGGCTCCGCCTCGGGCGAAGCGTGGGAGGAGGGGGAGTGGTACCTCAAGGTGTTCTTCACCGGTGCTCCGGTGGGTGAGGCCTTCCCGGTAAGCGTCGGCGTGGGCGGCGAGAGCTTCTCGTTCTCGTTCACCTCGCTGTTCGACGGGACGGTCGAGTTCGCGGTGCATCAGGAGGGCACCAGCTCGTCGTCGGCCAGCCCGTACACGCGCTTCATTGGCACAGCGGCACCCGGCACCCACATCCTCGTGCAGAGCGCCTACGGCTCGAAAGACCTCGAAGTCGGCGAGTCGGGCGAGTTCAATCTGAAATTGTGGTTCAGCGGGGCCCCGACCGGGCTGAAGTTCCCGATCACCCTCTCCGTCGACCACGAGTACTACGCCACGTTCTACTTCACCTCGAACTACGACCCGGATCCCGCCGGCGTCAGCATCAGCCAGTACAACACCGAGTCGTGGGATTCGGCACCGTGGATCAAGTTCCACGGGACCGCCCCGGCAGGCACCGCGCTCGTCGCCCTCAGCGAGTACGGCTCTGCGGACATGGTGGTGGGCTCATCCGGTGAGGTCTACTTCAAGCTGTACTTCTCGCCCCTGCCGCCGGCCGATGTCACCTTCCCGGTGACGCTCAAGGTGAACGGGTCGGTGTATGGCACGTACAACTTCACCTCGCACTTCGACGGTGAGCCCGCCGGGACGACGGTGACCCCGATCGTGACCGAGAGCACGACCGCGGACCCCTACGCCAAGGTGGAGTACTGGGCACCCGCGGGCACCACGATCGCCCTGCACTCCGACTACGGGTCGGCCTCGGTCGTCACGTCGAGCACCGGCGGCGGCCATCTCAAGCTGTGGTTCACCTCGCTGCCCCCAAAGGGAGTGCCCTTCCCGGTGACGATCAAAGTGAACGGGGCGTACTACGGCAGCTTCAACTTCACGTCCTGGTACGAGGCGGCGGGAGTCACCAAGACCGCCGACAACGTGTACGGATCGTGCAGCGAGAATCCGCCCTTCGACGTGTACCTCGGGACGGCTCCGGCCGGGACCACCATCACCATCAGCAGTGCCTACGGAGGCGCCACCACGACCGCCGGCGGCGATGGCGGGTGGGAGAAGCAGGTGTTCTTCTCCGGTGCCCCGTTGAACGAGGCCTTCACGGTGACGGTGGACGTCGGTGGCCAGCTGTTCTACTTCGGAATGGTCGTCACCACACCGTGAGGCCGGCCGCCCTCCGGGCGGCCGGCAGCCGACACACGGCCGCCGCCTCTCGGCAGGGGCCCTGGTAGCGTTCCGGCAGATTTCGAGGAGGGGCCTCTCGTGGACGTATCCGAACTGCGCACCATTCCGCTCTTCTCTCCGTTGTCGAAGCGGCAACTCGAACTCGTGGCACGCCACGCCGACGAGACCACCCTCAAGGCGGGTTCGGTGATCATGTCGCAGGGGGAGATGGCTCGCGAGGTGTGCATCGTGCTCGACGGCTCGGTGCGGGTCTCCGCCGACGGCCACACGATCGCGGATCTCGGCCCGGGTGAGGTGTTCGGCGAGATGGGTGTGGTCACCGGCAAGCATCGCAATGCCACCGTGACCGCCATCACCGACGTCCGACTGATCGTGATGTTCGGCCCCGAGTTCTCCGGTGTCGCCGAGGAGATCGCCGAGATGCGAGAGGGCATCGCCGCGATCATCGCCAAGCGCAGCTAAGAGGTCGGCCGCCTGCGGCGGCCTCCCGCAATGCGCAAAGGTCGGCCGCCTGCGGCGGCCTCCCGCAATGCGCAAGTCCCGCGGCTCGCGCAGGAATCGGGTCGGAGGGCTAGAGGTCCGGGACCGAGGCCGCCGCTCGGCGCAATTCGCTCAGACCCTGCGACAGGCCACGCGCGACCCTTGGGCGCATTGCG
>JACRIT010000043.1 GCA_016215655.1 Acidimicrobiia bacterium | reverse complement strand
GCCCACCCAGTGGTCGAGTGAGACCTTGGGACCGAGTCGCGCCTGGCAGTCCCTTCGCGGCTCCTACACCGAGTGCGACTGCCGGGTCCAGCACGCTTCAGCCGGGTTCGGGGTCCCAGCGAACCGCCAACCTGGGCCGCTTCACGGTCCGGCCGGGGAGGTCATACGTCGCAGGGGCGACCCTCTCGATCTCTTCACGCTTCACCATCCGTGAGAGGAAGGTACGCACAACGCCGATTCGGTCACCCGCGGCGCTCAGCCAACCCATCTCTTCGATGGCTTGCAGGATTGCCTCGTCACGGAGGGAGTGTTCGGCGGTCTGGAGGGCGGCGAGGATGTAGTCCCTCGTTGTCGTGAGCTTGTCCTCGTCCCCATGCTGGATGGCTTCGATCGCTTCAATCGTCGCGCCGAGACTGTTGATCTTCTCGACAAGGTCACTGTGTTCCCGGTGGGCCTTGGCAATCCTGGCCTCGACCGCTTCCAGGGCGGCCAACTGCGTCTGGATCTCCTGTCGGAGATTCAACACCGCTTCTGCCAGATGTTCGTTTGCCATGGCCGCAGGATAACACGTGAACGGTGGCCGTAGCGAATAACACGGTCCCGAGAACCGCGCGGTTATCCACATGGCCCTCGCGTTCAACGCGGTTGCGTTCTGGCTGCTAGACTCCGTGGTGACGGCATAGCCGTGTTCGGCCCGGCACGCCTTTGAAGAAGGAAGGTGCTACCAGCTCGAAACCCTGACCGGGGTTCGGCGAGGTAAGCGGTTCGGCTCCAAGGGTGGGGCTATCCAAGGCGGGCCGGGCAAGTAGAATGCCAACCATGTAACACAAAGCGAAAGGCCCCCGGGTCGCACCGAGGGCCTCCCAGACAACCTAAGCGGCTGTCCCTTGTCTCCCTAAAGCCAAGGGCAGGATACCGGAAACCGGGACCCTTTACAAGTCCCCGTGACTTCCGGGCCTCGGACAGGGGGAAGCCGCCGAGAAAGGCGGATTTCCCGTGCTTCGATATTGTGACCACGCAATCAAGCGCATGACCCAGCGCGACATCAGCAAGGCAGACGTTGAACTCGTCTACCGGGACGCCCAGATGACCTGGCCGGATGCCGACCCCCTGAGGCGGAACTACGCCCGGTGGGTTGATGGCCGGAGGCTCAAGGTGACGGTAGAGGATGCCGACGAGGACCACGACCCGGTTGTGATTACGGCGGTTGACCTGACCGAGGACGAGGGTCAGCATCCTTAGCCGCTGGCACGTGTAGAGTCCCGAGCGATGGGATACCCCCCTGGTGGGCCCAGGAGGGGTGCGAGGCGACCCAGGAGGTCCAACTAGTGGCAGAACTTCGCGTTACCTATGACTCGCGGGCAAGGGCGGCCTATGTCGCCATCACAGCGAGCAAGGTGACGGCCACCACCGAAGTGCTCAAGGACCGCATCTACTTCGATCTCGACTCAGCCGGACAGCTGGTTGGGATCGAAGCGGTAGGTATTTCCGCCGACAGCGTCCCAAACCTGCTCGGAGCGATTCGCGACGCCCTGCTGCGCTCTGAGGCGGCTATGGGCGACAGCCGGGAGAAGCTGCTCGCCATCGCGGGCTGACACTTCACCCGCGTTCAGTCTCAAGCCACCCCCGCCGGGCTGCCTCCGTCTCGCCGTTACGTGTCACCGTTTATCTGAGAGTCAGCGTCGCGTCCACCCGCGCCTGGGCGATGTCCAGGTAGCCCTGGTGGATGTCGTACCCGACAAAGTGACGCTGGGTCTCCACCGCCGCCACGGCGGTGCTCCCCGATCCCATGAACGGATCGAGCACAAGGTCGCCGCGGAAGGTGTACAACTCGATGAGGCGGCGCGGGAGCTCCACCGGGAACGGGGCGGGATGCCCGATCCGCCGCGCCGAGGCGGGGGCGATCGACCACACCGATGTCGTTGCCTCGAGGAACTCGTCCTTGGTGATGGTGTCCTCGCCGATCCGGGTCCGGCGATACGGGCCCTTCCCGGCAACGAGCACGTACTCGTGGACGTCGCGCAGGGTCGGGTTCTTCGCCGAACGCCACGATCCCCAGGCGCAGGATCCTCCGGCACCGGCCGCTTTCAGCCAGACGATCTCGCCGCGCATGAGGAACCCGATGTCGCTGAGCATCCCGGCAACGTGATGGTTGAGCGGGAGGTACGGCTTGCGACCGAGGTTGGCCACATTCACCGCCACCCGGCCACCGGGCTCGAGGACCCGGTAGGTCTCCTTGAGGACCCGATGGAGCAGATCGAGGTAGTCCGACATGGAGAGGTCGCTGTCGTACTCCTTGCCGACGTTGTAGGGCGGCGAAGTGACCATCAGGGCGACGCAGTCGTCGGGGATCTCCTCCATCGTCTCCGACGACTTGGCGAAGAAGCGATCCAGGATCTCCGGCGGTGGGGGTTGGGCGTCGCCGGATACCGGATCGGGGACATGGTCGAGCAGACGCCGGCCGTAGAACGCCCGGGCGTCGTGACTCTCGCGCTTGCCCGCGCCGAATGACGCGGTCTCCGTCGCCACCGCTCGTGTCCTCCTCGAAGCGGAAGTTCACCCTACCGGAGTTATCCACAACGCATGGGGATTGATCGGACTTGACCGGGTTGGCAGCAGCGGGCAAGATGTTCAGGCATGGCTAAACATTTGTCGGTCGCTTCTGCAGGGGAGTCTGAACTCGCCTCCACCTCGGAAAGCGAGGAGATGTACCTCATCACCGTCGCCCGGGCTGCAGAAGCAGGCCACCCCGAACCGATCCCGATGCCGGCGATCGCCGAAGCCCTCGGCGTGTCGGTCGCCTCGGCCAACGAGATGATCCGCAAACTGGCGGGGCGCGGGCTGCTCACCTATGAGCCCTACCGCGGCTCCGGTCTCACCGCTTCGGGACGGGCCGTCGCCAGCCGGGTGCTTCGCACCCGCAGGCTGTGGGCGACGTTCCTGGTCGAGCACCTCGGTTTTGGCCCCGCCGAGGCCGACGCCCAGGCGTGTCACCTCGAACACGTCACCGAGGCAGATGCCGCCGACCGCCTCGCCGCCTTTCTCGGTGATCCTGCCACCGACCCGCTCGGACACCCCATCCCGTCGGCCCTCAACCAGACCATCCCCCAGCACTCCATCGCCCTCGACGAAGTGCCGGTGGGAAGCGATGCCGAGGTGGCGGCGATCCGGGCCCCTCGCGCCGCAGCCGACTTTCTCGCCGCTCAGGGCATCGCCGTCGGCACCCGGGTCACCGTGCTCGCCACCGGGGAGGCGGGGGTGCTCATCGCCGCCAAGGATCTCGTCAACCTCACCCGCGGCCTGGCGGCGGCGATCGAGGTGCGCGCCCTGGGGCCATCCGATGACCGCTGACCCGACACCGCCTGCCACCCACTCACCGACGTGCTGACCACCTTCGTCATCGGCCTGCGCGAGGGCCTCGAGGCCGCCCTCATCGTGGGCATCATCGCCGCCTTCCTGATCCGTCGCGACTCCCGGCAGGCTCTCCGGCCGATGTGGTGGGGAGTCCTCGCCGCGGTCGTGCTGAGCGGTGGTGCCGCCCTGGCGCTGCACGCCGCCAATCGGTCGTTGACGCTCCAGGCCAGGGAGACGATGGAGGGTGCCCTCGCCCTCGTTGCCGTTGCCGGGATCACGTACATGATCGTGTGGATGCGCCGCCACTCGGCGACATTTCGCGCCGATCTCGAAGAGCGGGCCTCGAACGCCCTATCGGTCGGGTCGATGACCGCCGTGGTGGGAATGGCATTCGTCGGGGTACTGCGGGAAGGTCTCGAGACGGCGATCTTCCTCCTCGCCACGTTCGAGAACGCGAACTCCGCATCGGCGGCGGCATCCGGGGCGATCCTCGGCATCGCGGTGTCGGTGGCCCTCGGCTATGGCATCTACCGCGGTGGGATCCGCATCGACCTGCGGCGGTTCTTCCGCGTCACCGGCATCGTGTTGGTGATCGTGGCCGCCGGACTGCTGGCGGCCGCCGTGCACTCGTTCGCCGAGGCCGGCTTGATCACGGCGTTGCAGAGTCCGGCGATCGATCTCTCGTGGCTCATCGCACCCGGGACCGTGCGGTCGAGCCTGCTCACCGCCTTCTTCGGATTCCAGCCGGTACCGACGGTCGCCGAGGTCGTCGTGTGGACGGCGTTCCTGATTCCGATGCTCTGGTATGTGAGTGGCTTCACGCTGCCGCACCGCCAGCGCCGACTCGCCGTCTAGGTCGAAAGGATCCGAGTTGACCATTGCCCGCAGCCTGACCCTCGCCACGATGCTGATGCTCACCGCATGCGCGCCGACCGAAGCCTCCGGAGATGCCACCGTGCTCGTGGCACTGGCCGACGACGAGATCCTCCTCGCTCCGCCTTCGGTGCCCGACGGACGGATCGTCTTCGACACCGAGAACACCTCCACTGCGCTGGTCCACGAGATCGAGGTCTTCTCCGGAGCTATCGATGGGGTGCTCCCACCGGTGGCGAACTCGGTGGCCGACACGGCCGGGCTGACCCTGATCGACGAGGTCGAGGACATCGTCCCCGGGGCGTCGGCGACCCTGACCATCGACCTCACACCCGGCACCTATCTCGTGATCTGCAACCTTCCGGCCCACTTCGAGGCCGGAATGTGGGCCTACCTCACCGTCACCGGCTGAGCCGGGACGAGAAGTACTCCGCGCCGCGCCGGGAGCGGTATCGTTGCCCGTTCCCGATGGAGCCCCTGTCATGACCAAGTCGCTCGCCTCCCGCGTCATCGTCGCCCTCTCCGTGCTGGCAATCGCCTGCAGCGGCGGCACATCCGCCCCGACCACGACGACAGGATCGGCGACCACGGTCGATCCGGGGCCGACCATCCCCATCACCACGCCGACCACTGCCGTGGTGGCCATTCCCCCCACCACCGACACCCTCGTCGTTTGGGTGGAGGATGCCGATCTGGTGGCACCCGTCGAAGAGCGCGGAACGGCCTACACCGCTGCCACCGGGATCACGGTGGAAGTCAGGGTCTATGCACCGCCAGCCGAGGCGCTTCCCGAAGGTCCCACCGCGACGACCCTGCTCTCGGCGCTGGTTCTCGACCAGGTCGACGGTGCCGCCGATCTCTACCTGGGCCCGCACACCTGGGCCATGACCCTTGCCGAGGCAGGACGCGCCGAGCCCGTCTTCCTCTCCGACGAGCTCGCCCCCTCGATCGTCGACTCCGTGTCGCCGCGCGGCTACCCCCTTGCGGTTCCCCTGGCCATCAACGGTGTCGTCCAGGTGCGCAACCGGGCGCTCATGCCCGAGGCACCGGAGTCGGTGGAGACCATCTCCTGCCCCGAGAGCGTTCAGTGCCTGCTCCTTCCCGCCGACGGCGACGCCGACGTGCATTACCCCTTCCTGGTGGCGGTCGGGGGCTATCTCTTCGGACTCGATCCCGCGGGCGGCCACGACACCGACGATCTCGGCATCTCGTCCGAGGAGTCCATCGCCGGAGCGATCATCTTCGACACGTTGTTGGAGGCGGGCACCGTGGACGCCGCCGCCAATGAGGGCGCCGTGATCGCCGACTTCGTCGCCGGGAACGCCGCCCTCGCCTGGGTGCACGCCTCGGGACTCGCCGCCATCGAGGCGAGTGACCTGGACGTCGCCGTGGAGACCCTGCCCACCATTGGCGGCAACCCGGCCGTGACGGCCTTCCGCACCCTCGCCGCGTACGTGAATCCCTTCGGCGAGGGCAAGTCGGAAGCACTCGACTTCGCCACCAACTGGCTCGGCGATCTCAACGGGTCGGCTCTCGTGGCACTGGCCAAGGGGATCGCTCCGGTATGGTCCGATGCCGCCGATCCGGCGATGGCAGCCGTGGTCGCCTCGGCCGCGGCAGGCCACAGCCTGCCCATCATCGATGACATCGACCGCATCTGGTTCGAGGTCAGCGATGCCTTCCGTCGCATCCACATCGGTACCTCGCCGGAAGACGCCATGACCGGTGCGGTCGAAGACATCCGCTGAAGAGGTCGCCAGTCTCCAGATCGAGCGGTACCTGCAACGGGTCCCGGTGACGGGCAGCGGGCAGCTGATCTCGCACTCAGGATCACCCCGTCCGCTGCCGATACCCCACCAATGACCTGCAGCCAGTGCGGCAAACCCGCCACCACCAAGCGCGACGACGTCTACTACTGCGGGGCGTGCTCGGTCGGCCTCGACTGGCAGCAACTCATCCGCCTGGTCCAGGACTCGCCTGCGCCCGGCGCCGAGCGTGAGGCTCCGGTCAAGCTGTCGGCCTGAACCAAGAAGTCCCCAGTCTCCAATCACCAGTCTCCGACGCGGGTCAGGAGGGTGGCTCCCGGAGTCCGCGTTCCGGGGCGGTGCCTATCGTGACCTCATGGCCAGCTTCCGCCTGACCCTCCTCGTCGTCGTGGTCCTGGCCGCTGCAGCAGCTTGCGGCAACGAGTCCCCGGGTTCGCGCGGCTCTGCGGTGGTCACCCTGGACGTCTTCTCCGGATTGCCCAACCCCACCTGGGTGATCACACCCGAGCAGACCGCCGATCTGCTCGGGATGTGGGACCGCCTCGATGACACCGCACCCGTCGAATACGCCGGATCTCTCGGGTATCGCGGTGTCATCGTCGACTTCGCCGACGGCTCGAGGATCTGGGTCTCGCGCCGCATCGCCGTGGACGAAGGCACGGCAACGGCGCGGATCGACCGCGACGGCTCGCTCGAGACCTGGATCGTGGACACCGGACGGGCCGATCTCGATCCCGCCCTGGTCGAAGAGATCCTGGCCGCCATCGCCGCCGGCTGACCAGCTCGAGTCGGCCAGCCACCGGAACGGTGCGTGGGATTTTCGCATTGCGCATCGCGCATTGCGTGATGCGTCAGTCCAGCGTGCGCTCCGCCAGGAGCATCGCCAGATCCTTGACGGCGACGTCCGCACCGATCTCCTTGACGCCGTCGTCGAGCATCACGAAGCAGAACGGACACCCGGTGGCGATCACGTCCGATCCCGTGGCCACCGCCTCCTCGGCTCGCTCCACGTTGACCCGCTTGCCGGTGTCCTCCTCCATCCACATGCGGGCGCCACCGGCGCCGCAGCAGAACGAGTTGGTGCCGTTGCGCGGCATCTCCACCACGTCTCCGACCAGTTGCAGCACCTTGCGGGGCGCGGCGAAGACATCATTGTGGCGACCCAGGTAGCAGGGGTCGTGGAAGGTCACCGTCTGCCCGCCGCCGTTCTTCGGCTTGAGCCGACCCTCTTTCACCAGCTCCATGAGCAGCTCACTGTGATGCATCACCTCGTACTCCCCGCCGAACGAGGGGTACTCGTTGCTCAGGGTGTTGAAGCAGTGCGGGCACTGGGTGATCACCTTGGTGACGCCGAGGTCATTGAGGGTTCGGATGTTCTGGGTGGCGAGTTGCTGGAACAGGTACTCGTTCCCGGCGCGTCGGGCGGGATCGCCCGTGCACAGCTCCATCGGCCCGAGGATGGCGAAATCCACTCCGGCTTCGTGCAGCAGCCGAGCGGTCGAGACCGTGACCTTGCGGTTGCGGTCGTCGAACGATCCGGCACAACCCACCCAGTAGAGGTACTCGGCGGTGACCCCGGGCTCGCCGAGCCGCTTCACCTCGAAGCCGAGACCCGCCGTCCAATCGGCCCGGTTCTGCTGGCTCAACGAGTACGGATTCGACGAGTTCTCCAGTGAGCGGAACGTGGCGCCCAGCTCGGCGGGGAAATCGCTCTCCATGAGGGTCAGGTATCGCCGCATGTCGAGGATCTTGTCGAGGATCTCGATGTCGACGGGACACACCTCGTCGCAAGCCCGACACGAGGTGCACGCCCACAGCTCCTCGGCGGTGATCCGCTCGAACACCGAGTCGCTGCTGATCGAGATCGCCCCGTCCATGCCCACCGGCGGGGTGAGCCGCGGCGAGGCGGTGCGGGCGGCCACCTCGCCCAGCTTCAGCACGATCTCACGGGGGTCGAGCGGCTTTCCGGTCTGGTTGGCAGGGCACACCGAGGTGCAGCGCCCGCAGATGGTGCAGGCGTCGGTGTCGAGCAACTGTTTCCAGGTGAACTCCCCGACCCGAGACGCCCCGATGGACTCGATGTCGGTGACCTCGAGCAGATTCGGCATCTCCCGCATCGCCCCCTTGGGACGTTCCCGTGGCGCCAGGGTCATGTTGAGGGGGGCGGTGAACATGTGCCGCAGCTTCGTGGTGGGGATGATCACGAGCAGTGCCAGGAACGCGGCAAAGTGGACGAGCCACAACACCTGATGGATGCCGGCAGCAGACGACTCGGGGACGGCGGCGCTCAGCGGGTATCCGACGAACGACCAGGTCTCGAAGGCGGGGCGGCCGTCGAGGGTGATCCGAGCCGCCTCGACGAGGAGACCGCTCAACCCGATGAGCGCCAGCACCGCCAGCACGACTCCGTCCTCGGGACGGGTCTTGGTGCGCACCCGCAGCGGACGCACGAGATAGCGGCGCACCGCCGCCCATCCCAGGCCGGCGAGGAACACCACCCCGGCTCCGTCGAGGATCGCCGAGTACGCCTGGTACACCCGGCCTTCGAGGAACTTCAGGCCGGTTGGGGCGATGTGGTCGAGCTCCAGGGTGACGGTCCCCAGGAAGAGGACGAGAAACCCGTAGTAGATCATGGCGTGCATCGGCCCGGCATCGAGACGCTCCATGACCGAGCGCTGGGTCAGGCCCCGCTCCAATTCACGGATCCGCCGCCACCACTGCCCACCGCGATGCTCCTGCGCCCCGCGGGCCCAGTTGCGGGCCCGGACCGCAAAAAAGTAGGCGATGACGCCGACGAAGACCGCCGACGACAGGTAGAAGAGCGCCACGAGCGGGTCGGGGATGTTTCCGAACACCACCCGTCCCACCGCGGGGTGCTCCTCGTCGGGCAGCGACCCCAACCACCACAGCAGCAGGGTGGCACCGGGAAGCACCACCACGAGGGTCCAGAGGACTCGCAGCATCCAGCGCGGCATGGGAGCAAGGCTACCCG
>JACRIT010000042.1 GCA_016215655.1 Acidimicrobiia bacterium | reverse complement strand
CGGATCACGCGTCTCGTCGACCGCAACGAATACAAGCGCCGCCAGGCGGCCCCGGGGGTGAGGATCACGACGAAGGCACTGGGCCGCGACCGCAGGCTGCCCATCACGAACCGGTTCCACGGGTAGGAGGCCGGGGGAGCGGAGGTGATGGCAGGGCCGGAGGGGACCGCGCTCACACCAGCCTCGATGCGTGACCTGGTGCCTGCTTCCGTGCCGGGAGGGGGAGTCGAACCCCCACGGGCTTGCGCCCAACGGATTTTGAGTCCGCCGCGTCTGCCATTCCGCCACCCCGGCGAGGGGCCCGATGATACGGCTTCGCCATAGAGTGCCGCGATGCGCCGACTCGAGAAGAAGCTGTTCGCCATCACCGACGAGATCGACCGTCTGCGCGAGACGGTGCGCCAGACCGAGGAGGAGTGGTACGTCCTGCAGCACCTCGATGACGACGCCCAGCGTGACGCCGCGGTGGGCGGTCCCATCGACCGCGACGACGCTCGCCAGACCGCCCGCGATGTGGCCCGCTTCCAGCAGTTGATCACCGAGTTGCGCCGGCGCCTCACCCACCTGGAGGCGAAGCGCGTAGACCTCCTCAACCGCCTCGGCTCGACTGGTTGAAATCTGGCGTCTGGCATCTGGCATCTGGTATCTCCCCTGATCCGGCACCCGGTACCCGGCACCCGATCCCTACCATCGCCGCGGCATGCCGACCCTCGCCCTCCTCGACGGGCACAACCTCGCCTACCGCGCCTTCTACGCGCTGCCGAGCGACCTCGCCACCCCCACCGGTCAGGTGACGAACGCGGTCTACGGGTTCACCTCGATGGTGATCAAGCTGCTCGGCGACGAGAAGCCCGATGCCCTCGCCGTCGCCTGGGACAGCCCGAAGAAGACGTTCCGTGCCGAGCGCTACACCGAGTACAAGGCGCAGCGCGAGGCGGCACCGGACCTGTTTCGCAGCCAGCTGCCGCTCATCCACGAGGTGGCCGACGTGCTGCGACTGCCGCAGCTGACGGCACCGGGGTGGGAGGCGGACGACATCATCGCCACGGTGGGACGTCGCGCCGCCGCGGCGGGTTGGGATGTGCTCGTGGTGTCGGGTGACCGCGACGCCTTTCAGCTCGTCGACGAGCGCATCAAGGTCTACTACGTGCGCCGCGGGGTGACCGACACCGTGCTCGCCGATGCCGCCTACGTGCTGGAGCGCTACGGCGTGACCCCGGAGCAGTACCCCGACTACGCCGCGCTGCGCGGCGACAGCTCCGACAACCTTCCCGGGGTCCCCGGGGTGGGGGAGAAGACGGCGTCGCGCCTCATTGCGGGATACGGCCGTCTCGAGGGGATCTACGACCATCTCGACGAGCAGACGCCGAAGCTCAAGGAGAGCCTGATCGCCTCGAAGGATCAGGTGTTCCTCAACCGCGAGCTGTCCCGGCTCGTCGACGACCTCGAAGTCCCCACCGATCCCGAGGGCTTTCGGTTGCCGGCGTGGGACCCCGGTGAGGTGCGCAAGGTGTTCGACGCCCTCGCCTTCCGCTCGTTGTGGCAGCGCCTCCAGGAGATCGGAGGGGCCGTGGCCGGGCCCGAGGCGATGCTCGACGTCGAGGTGGGTTCCGGCTCCGGTGCCGATGCCCTCGCCGCCGCCGGCACGGGCATGCTTGCCCTGGAACCGGTGTGGGAGGGGTCCGACCTGATCGGCATCGCGGTGGCGAGCGACGCCGGCGCGACCTTCGTGGCCTTCGATCGGCTCGGGTCGCTGGGGGACGCCCTCGCCGACCCCACGGTGCCGAAGGCGCTGCACGACGCCAAGCCGCTGATGCGTGCACTCATGGAGGCGGGGCTCGACCTGCAAGGCCTCGCCTTCGACACCGAGATCGCCGCCTTCGTCGTCAACCCCGGTGCCGGCAATCAGGCGCTAGGTGATCTCGCCGGCCGGGTGCTCGGCGTGGAGATCGCCCCCGATGTGGAGCGCACCGCCGGTGGAGCGCAGGGAACGCTGGCCTTCGGTGCCGCCGGACCCGACCTCGAGGCGGCGGCGCGACGCGCCACCGCGGTGGCCCGGCTCGTGGAACCCCTGGCCAAGGAGCTGGAGGCGCGTGGCGGGCGGAGGTTGTTCGAGGAGGTGGAGCTCCCACTGGTCAGGGTGCTGGCCCGCATGGAGGAGGCGGGGATCGGGGTCGACCGGGCCTATCTGGAGGAGCTGGGGGAGCGCCTGCGCGATCGCCTCGCCACCCTCGAGACCGAGGTGTACCGGGCGGCGGGAGAGCCCTTCAACATCAACTCGACCCTCCAGCTGCGCGAAGTCCTCTACGACCGTCTCGGCCTCCCGGTGCTGAAGAAGACTGCCAAGGGGCAGCCCTCCACGGATGCCTCGGTGTTGCAGAAGCTCGCCGAGCAGCACCCCGTGGTGGAGCACCTGCTGCGCTACCGGGAACTGGAGAAGCTGCGGTCCACCTACGTCGATGGGCTGCTGCCGCTCATCGACGAGGACGGCCGGATCCACTGCATCTTCAACCAGACCGGGGCTTCGACGGGGCGGATCTCCTCCGAGCAGCCGAACATGCAGAACATCCCGGTGCGTTCCGAGGAGGGACGCACCATTCGGCGCGCCTTCGTCGCCGCTCCGGGGCACTGCTTCGTCGTGGCCGACTACTCCCAGATCGAGCTGCGCATCCTGGCGCACCTCTGCCAGGACGCCGCGCTCGTCGCCGCCTTCCGCGAGGGGGCCGATGTGCACACCGCCACGGCTGCCCGGGTCTTCGGCGTCGAGACGGCTGCGGTGAGCGGCGAGATGCGTCGTCGGGCGAAGACGATCAACTTCGGGCTCCTCTACGGGATGGAGGCCTACGGGCTCGCCCAGCGGCTGGAGATCTCCCAGGACGAGGCCCGGTCGCAGATGGAGGCCTACTTCTCCCAGTTCCCCGGCGTGAAGGCGTTCATGCAATCGATCGTGGTGGAGGCCCGCAACCTGGGATACACCGAGACGATCCTGGGCCGGCGGCGGTATCTCCCCGAACTCGCCTCCGACAACTTCCGCGAGCGCCAGGCGGGGGAGCGCATGGCGCTCAATGCCCCCATCCAGGGTTCCGCGGCAGACATCATCAAGCAGGCGATGATCGTGCTCGATCGCCGGCTGGAGGGCACCGGCGCCGCCATGCTGCTCCAGGTGCACGACGAACTCGTGGTCGAGGCCCCGCAGGAAGACCAGGCGGCGATCGCCGACATGATGCGGGCGGTGATGGAGGGGGTCGTGGAGTTGCGGGTGCCGCTCGTGGCGGATGTCGCCACCGGCGCCAGCCTCGCCGACACCAAGCGTTAGAGCGCGCAGACAGGTCACGGGTTCGATCAGGTATGGGCCCGATCGTGGGCCGATGCCTCGGCCGTGGACCCTCCCAGGCTCAGGGGAAAGCTCCCTGTGGTACGCTTTCCGCCGCCTCCGGGCCATCTGCCCGGGGAGTACTCCTTCGAGGTGAATCCAAACTCATGACCAACGAGACCGTACCCGCGCCTGCCCCCGAAGCAGGCGCCGTCGAGACGCCGGCAGGCGGCGCCCCGACCACTGACCGCCTGCAGGTGGCCGACCAGGCCGCCGCCATGAAGGCGCTGGGGGACATCCCCAACGACCTCACCGCCGAGGACTTCGCTGCCGCCGTCGAACAGACCGTGGTGGAGTTCAAGGAGGGCAGCCTCATCATCGGCACGGTGGTGCGCGTGGATCCCGACGAGGTGCTCGTCGACATCGGCTTCAAATCCGAGGGAGTGATCCCGGCCAAGGAGCTGTCGATCCGCAACTCGGTGAATCCCGCCGAGATCGTCAAGGTCGGCGAGAAGATCGAGGCCCTCGTCCTCACCATGGAGGACTCCGAGGGCCGGCTCATCCTCTCCAAGAAGCGGGCCCAGTACGAACGCGCCTGGGGCCGTATCGAGGGTGTCATGAAGGACGGGGGCACGGTCACCGGCCAGGTCATCGAGGTCGTCAAGGGCGGGCTCATCGTCGACATCGGGCTGCGCGGGTTCCTCCCGGCGTCCCTCGTCGAGCTGCGCCGGGTGCGCGACCTCCACCCCTACATCGGGGAGACGCTCGAGGCCAAGGTCATCGAGCTCGACAAGAACCGCAACAACGTGGTGCTGTCGCGCCGGGCCTTCCTCGAGGAGGCGCAGCAGGAGCAGCGCCAGGCCTTCCTCGACGAGCTCAAGTCGGGTGAGATCCGCGACGGGGTCGTCTCGTCGGTGGTCAACTTCGGTGCCTTCGTCGACGTGGGCGGCATGGACGGCCTCGTCCATGTGTCCGAGTTGTCCTGGCAGCACGTCAGCCACCCCTCCGAGGTGGTGAGCGTCGGCGACAAGGTCAAGGTGAAGGTGCTCGAGGTCGACCTCGACCGGGAGCGCATCTCGCTCTCGATCCGCCAGACGCGCGACGATCCCTGGGAGTCGTTCAGCGGCGCCCACGGCGTCGGAGCCATCGTCGATGGCAAGGTGACCAAGACCGTGCCGTTCGGGGCATTCGTCTCGGTGGCCGATGGCGTCGAGGGTCTGGTGCACGTGTCGGAGATCGCCATGCACCATGTGGAGAGCCCCGAGCTGGAGCTGTCCGTGGAGCAGCCGGTCAAGGTGAAGATCACCGAGATCGACGGCGAGCGCCGCCGCATCAGCCTGTCGATCAAGCAGGCGCTTCCCGAGTGGGAGAGCCGCAGCCAGTGGCAGGAGGAGGAGCGCCGCCCCGGCGCCCCCGCTCCCGCCGAACGCGGCGGGGAGCGTGGCGCCGATCGTGGTGGCGATCGTGGTGGCAAGCGCAAGCGGACGCAGGAGTTCGAGAAGGAAGATGCCCGGGACGAGCCGGCGCCGACCTTCAACGCCGACGCCTCGCTCGAAGCCATTCTCGAAGAGCTCAAGCAGCGCGGTATCGGGCGCAAGTAGGCGGTTTCCGAGGGGAACCGGCCTAGCAGATCCTGTCTGGGAGCCGGTTGCGGGCTTCATCTGGGAGTCGAACCTCGGTCCGCCGCGGGCCGGCACTTGCCAGAAACCGCCATCGGCCCAGTCTGCTGACTAGTGCGTCAGGCTCAAGTTCCGTCGGTGGGCTCCGATGCTTCTCTTCGGATCCCGCTGCGGATCGAGAGAGGTGAGCATGCCGTCCCCGCGATGTCTGGTGCTGATCGTCGATGCCGACCCCGGCTTCGTCGAGGATGCCCGCATGCTCTTCGCCGGGCAACGGGTGCTCACGGCTCGCACCCTCGATGAGGCCGGTGAGATCGTCCCCGGCGGTCGGGTAGGCGTCGCCGTGCTGGGACCCTCCCTGGGTTCGGAGGAGGGCATCACCGCCGCCGGCGGCCTGCGTACCGTGGATCCCACGCTGCCGCTCGCCATGGTGGCCAACCTCGTCACCAATCGGATGATGCTGGCGGGGATGAAGACAGGGTTGGCGTGTGTCGTCGAGACGCCGCTCACCCTGCGCAAGGTCGATGAGATCCTCGCCGTGGCGCGTGGTGGCCATACCCCGGTCACCGCCGCCCCGGCGGGCACAGATGAAGCGGTGGTCGGCATCGAACTGGAGGCCGTGTCCGGCCCGGCGGTGTCGGCCGCCTTCATCACCCAGCCGGTGGCCCTTCCCCCTCGGGTCGCGGCGCCGCCGGTGGCACCGACCCCACCCCCGCCGCCTGCCCCGGCGGCGCCTCGTCCACGTGTCACCGACGCCGACCTCTTTGCCCCCGATCCCGATTGGGAGCGAGCGGCGCCGGCACGCACCCCGTCCCTCGCTCCACCCCGCCCCACCCCGCCGTCCCCGGGTCCCATCGAGGTGCTCGATCACCCGATCCCGGTCGCCACGGTGGGACCGATCGAAGAACTCCCTCCCGTCTGGGAGATGGAGGTGGCTCCGGGCGCGGCACCGGTGGCGCCGCCTGCCCGGCGGCCCGATGAGGTGATGGGGGAGGCGACGTCCCGGTTTGCCCCGGTCGTCGAGGCGATGGCCCCGCCTCCGATGGTCACCGCAGCCCCCAGCGTCGCCTATCCGCCCCCGCCGTCGTCGCCCCCGCCGATGGCGCCGCCGCGTCCCGTCGACGAGGTCGTGGTGATCCATCCCGAGGGAACCGTGCCGCTGCGGGCAGGCATGCCCGCCTCCCCCTTCGAGCGCCCGGAACCACCCGTCCGCCCCGGCATCCAACGCGCCGCCGGTGGAGGGCGGGTCGTGGCCGTGATGGCCGGCAAGGGCGGATCGGGCAAGACCGTGACCGCCACCAATCTCGCCATGGCCCTGACGATGCAGCGCGGCGACGACCGGGTGGTCATCGTCGATACCGACCTCCAGTTCGGGGACGTGGCGCTGCTCCTGCAGATGGATCCCTCGCGCACGCTGCTCGATGTCTCCCGCCGCATCGACGAGATCTCCGACGCCAAGCTCGAGTCGATGCTGCTCCGCCACGAGAGCGGTCTGCGCGTGCTTCCCGCCCCGGTGCTCCCGGTGAGCGAAGAGGAGGTGCCGGCCAAGGTGATCGCCGCGGTGGTCGACCGGCTCCGCGCCCTCTACGACATCGTGGTGATCGACACCCCGCCGATCTTCGACGACCACCTCATCACCGTGCTCGAACAGGCCGACGATGTGCTCGTGGTCGTCGACATGGATCTCCCCTCGGTGAAGAACGCCAAGATCGCTCTCGATGCCCTGCGCGGGTCGGGATTCCCCATGGGACGCCTTCAGCTCGTGGTGAACCGGGTGAACGCCAAGGCGCGACTCGACCTGGTCGAGCTCGAGCGCAGCCTCGGCCTGCGTGTCGCCGGGTCGATCCCGTCCGATCGCCTCGTGCCCCAGTCGGTCAACGAAGGCATCCCGGTGGTGGCGCTCAGCCCCCGGTCCCGGGTGGCCCGGGCCTTCCATGTGCTCGCCGGGCTCATCCGCCTCGGTGACGCTCCGTCCCGGTAGCCTCGCCCGGTGGGCGCGGCGTACTTTCTCGGCGGTGGCATCGGTAGCGGCAAGTCCGCTGCGGCGCGGTGGTTCCGCACGTTCGGCGCCGCGGCGTATGCCGGCGACGACGCCGGCCGCGCCGTGCTGGCGCCGGGGACGGCGGAGACCGCGCGCGTGGCGGCACGGTGGCCTTCGGTGATCGGAGGCGATGGGGCGATCGACCGCCGAGCGCTCGGCCGTCTGGTATTCGCCGATGCCGGCCAGCTGCGGGAGCTCGAGTCGATCACCGCGACCGGCATCGCCCGGCACATTCGCGAATTCGCCCAGGCGCATGGCGACGAGGTCGTGCTCATCGAGGTCCCGGTGCTGCGGGATCTCGCCGAGGCCGGGTGGGAGTGGATCGTCGTCGACGCACCCGACGAGGTACGGATCGAGCGGGCGGTTGCCCGCGGTGGCATCACCGTCGCCGAGGTGCGCCACGTCATGGATCGCCAGCCCGGACGGGGGGAGTGGCTGGAGGCCGCCACCTGGGTGATCGACAACTCCGGTGACGACGAGGACCTCGCCGAGCAGTGCCGCCGGGTGTGGGCGGAGATCGCACCCGGCTAGGAGGGGGTTCGGAAACACGTCACCGGGCTCTTCTATCGTGTCCGGGTGATCCCGTTTCGCGTCGTTTCGGACTTCTCGCCTGCCGGTGACCAGCCCCAGGCGATCGCGCAACTCGCTGCCGGCGTGGCGGCAGGGGAGCGATTCCAGACCCTCCTCGGCATCACCGGATCGGGCAAGTCGGCCACCATCGCCTGGCTCATCGAGAAGGTGCAGCGACCGACACTGGTGCTGGCACCGAACAAGGCCCTCGGGGCGCAGCTGGCGAACGAGTTCCGCCAGTTCTTCCCGGAGAACCGGGTGGAGTACTTCGTCTCCTACTACGACTACTACCAACCCGAGGCGTATCTCCCCCAGAGCGACACCTACATCGAGAAGGACGCCACGATCAACGACGAGATCGAGCGCCTCCGCCACAGCGCCACGGCGGCGCTCCTCACGCGTCGCGATGTGATCATCGTGGCGTCGGTGTCGGCGATCTATGGCCTGGGTTCGCCGGAGCAGTACGAGGGCCAGCTGCTGCGCCTCGTCAAGGGGGTGGAGTTCCCGCTCGACGACGCCGTACGCCGCCTCGTGGACATCCAGTACCAGCGCAACGAGGTGAACCTCATCCGTGGCCGATTCCGGGTGCGGGGCGACACGCTCGAGGTGATGCCCGCCTACGAGGAGACCGTGTTCCGTGTCGAGTACTTCGGCGACGAGATCGAACGCATCACCGAGATGAATCCCGTCACCGGCGAGGTCCTCGCCGAGCTCCCCGAACTCTGGGTGTACCCGGCGACCCACTACGTGGCCACCGAAGAGCGGATGCGGCAGGCCCTCATCGGCATCGAAGCCGAGCTCGCCGACCGGCTTGCCTGGTTCGAAGCGCGCGGCAAGCTGCTCGAGGCGCAGCGCCTCCGGATGCGCACCGCCCATGACCTCGAGATGATGCGGGAGCTGGGCTACTGCAACGGCATCGAGAACTACTCGCGGCACATCGACGGCCGTGAGCCGGGGCTGGCGCCCTACACCCTCCTGGACTACTTCCCGGACGACTACCTGCTCGTGGTCGACGAATCCCACGTCACCATCCCGCAGCTCCACGGCCAGTTCGAGGGCGACCGCAGTCGCAAGGAGGTGCTCGTCGAGCATGGCTTCCGGCTTCCCTCGGCGATGGACAACCGTCCGCTGCGGTTCGACGAGTGGCTGGAACGGACCAAGCAGGCGATCTTCCTCTCCGCCACCCCGAGCAAGTGGGAGCTGGAGCACTCGACTCGCATCGTCGAACAGATCATCCGGCCCACCGGCCTCGTCGATCCCGAAGTCGTCGTCCGGCCGACCAAGGGCCAGATCGACGATCTGCTCGAGGAGATCCGCTCCTGCGCCGACGCCGGACAGCGGGTACTCGTCACCACCCTCACCAAGAAGATGGCCGAGGATCTCACCGAGTACCTGCTCGAGGTCGGGGTACGGGCGCGCTATCTGCACTCCGACATCGACACGCTGGAGCGCGTCCAGATCCTGCGCGATCTGCGGCTCGGCGAGTTCGACGCCCTCATCGGGATCAACCTGTTGCGCGAGGGCCTCGACCTGCCCGAGGTCGGGCTGGTGGCGATCCTCGATGCCGACAAGGAGGGCTTCCTCCGTTCGGTGACCTCGCTCATCCAGACGATCGGGCGGGCCGCCCGCAACGTCGATGGCCGCGTGGTCATGTACGCAGATGGCGTGACGGCGAGCATGCAGCAGGCGATCAACGAGACGAACCGGCGTCGCGCCGCGCAGGTGGCGTACAACACCGAGCACGGCATCGATCCGCAGACCATCCGCAAGAAGGTGTCCGACATCCTCGAGCTCCTGCAGAGTCGCGATGCCCCGTCCGTCGATCGGCGGCGACGCGAGGTGCAGGCCAGGCCGGCGATCGAGCTTCCCGCCGACGACCTCAGCCGCCTCATTCGCAGCCTCGAGGAGGAGATGCGGCTCGCCGCCTCCGAGCTGCGGTTCGAGTACGCCGCCCGGCTGCGTGACGAGGTGGAGGATCTGAAACGCGAGCTCCGGGAGATGACCCGGATCGCCGGCTGATTCGGTCCGTTAGCCCCGGCTGACGGGCTCGTCCTCGTCTTCGTCGCCCCGCAGGCCCTTCTTCAGCTCCCGGGCCGACTTGCCCAGCGATCGGGCGAGATCCGGGAGCTTCTTGGCGCCGAAGAGGAGGAGCAGGACGGCGAGGATGAGAATGATCTCGCCGGCACCGATGCGTGACATGGGGTTCCTCCTCCGAAGGGGCAGTGTAGGCCAAAGGCGCAATGACTCCCCGCTCGCGGGGGAGTCGACGGGGCGAGCCACGCCGGTGGGGGGTGACGACCCCCGCGCACACCCAGGCTGCGGTGAATTCCAACCCTGAAATTCCGTCAGCCACCGGCGGTACAATCGCCGTTCCACGGCCGGGACGGGCAATGTCGAACGACTCCATCGTCATCAGGGGTGCGCGCGAGCACAACCTGAAGAACGTCTCCCTGGAATTGCCGCGAAATCGACTGATCGTCTTCACCGGGCTGTCGGGATCGGGGAAGTCATCGCTCGCCTTCGACACGATCTACGCCGAGGGGCAGCGCCGGTACGTGGAGAGCCTCTCCGCCTATGCCCGCCAGTTCCTCGGGCAGATGGAGAAGCCCGACGTCGAGTTCATCGAGGGACTGTCGCCGGCGATCTCGATCGACCAGAAGACGGCGAGCCGCAACCCGCGCTCGACGGTGGGCACGGTCACCGAGATCCACGACTACCTCCGGCTGCTCTACGCCCGCATCGGCATTCCCCACTGCCCCAACTGCGGGCGCACCGTGGCGCGACAGACCCCCCAGCAGATCGTCGACCAGATCATGCAGCTGCCCGAGGGCAGCAAGTTCCAGGTGCTGGCGCCGGTTGTCAGGGGCCGCAAGGGGGAGTACGAGTCGCTCCTCAAGGAGCTCGGCCTCGAGGGGTTCAGCCGGGCGCGCATCGACGGCGAGGTGCGCGAGCTCAGCGCCGAGATCAAGCTCGACCGCTACTACCAGCACACCGTCGAGGTCATCGTGGACCGGTTGGTGAAGAAGGACTCCATTCGCCGCCGTCTCACCGACTCGCTGGAGACCGCCCTGCGTCTCGCCGATGGGGTCGCCGTCGTCGAGATCACCGAAGGTGCCACGCTGAGCTTCTCCCAGCACCTGGCATGCGAGCACTGCGGGCTCTCCTTCGAGGAGCTGCAGCCCCGCAACTTCTCCTTCAACAGCCCCTACGGGGCATGTGCGGCATGCAACGGCCTGGGAACGAGATTCCAGGTCGACTGGCAGCTCGCCGTCCCCGACGACGAGAAGTCGCTGGCCGAGGGTGCCATCCAGCCCTGGGCCGGACGGCATCGCTCCTCCTACTACCAGCGGGTCCTCGAAGGGGTGGCCGCGGTGCACGGCTTCTCGCTGGATACCCCCTTTCGCAAGCTGTCGAAGAAGGCACTGAAGGTGGTGCTCGAGGGGACCGGCGAGGAGCCGATCACCGCCTCGTACGTGAATCGCTTCGGGCGGCCGCGCCGGTTCCAGACCACCTACGAGGGCCTGGTGCCGTGGTTGATCCGCCGCCACGAGGGAGCCGACTCGGAGAGCGCCCGCGAGGCCTACGAGCAGTACATGCGGCTCGTCCCATGTGACGCCTGCGGCGGTGCCCGACTCAACCCGGTGTCCCTCGCCGTGACGGTGGGTGGGCGCAACATCCATGAGGTGTCGGCGATCTCCCTTCGCCAGGCGCACGCCTTCATCACGGGCCTCGAGCTCGATGATCGCGATCGCACCATCTCGGTGGCGGTGCTCAAGGAGATCACCGCCCGACTCGCCTTCCTGCTCGACGTGGGACTCGACTACCTCACGCTGGCGCGGGGAGCCGCCACGCTGGCCGGTGGTGAGGCACAGCGGATCCGCCTTGCCACCCAGATCGGCTCCGGGCTCGTCGGGGTGCTCTACATCCTCGACGAGCCGTCGATCGGGCTCCATCAGCGAGACAACCAGCGGCTCATCGAGACCCTCATCCGGCTGCGGGACCTCGGCAACACGGTCATCGTGGTGGAGCACGACGAGGACACCATTCGAGTGGCCGACCACATCGTCGACATCGGCCCCGGCGCCGGGGAGCACGGCGGACGCATCGTCGCCGAAGGTTCGGTGGCCGACATCATGGCCGAGGAAGCCTCGATCACCGGCGACTACCTGGCCGGGCGGCGCGCCATCGACATCCCGATGCTGCGCCGGCCGCCGGGGGAGAAGCGGCTCAAGGTGATCGGGGCGGTGGAGAACAACCTCAAGGAGCTCGACGTCGAGTTCCCCCTCGGGCTGTTCATCGCGGTCACCGGGGTGTCGGGGTCGGGCAAGTCGACCCTCATCGAAGAGATCCTGGCCAAGGCCCTGCACATGGAGCTCTATCGGGCGCGCGACCTTCCCGGACGGCACCGGCGCGTCGAGGGTATCGAGCAGGTCGACAAGGCCATCGACATCGACCAGAGCCCGATCGGCCGGACGCCGCGGTCGAATCCGGCTACCTACACGAAGGTCTTCGACCGGATCCGGGACCTCTTCTCGTCCGTCCCGGAATCGAGGGCCCGCGGCTACCAGCCGGGCCGGTTCTCGTTCAACGTCGCCGGAGGGCGCTGTGAGGCGTGCAAGGGTGACGGCACGATCAAGATCGAGATGCATTTCCTGCCCGACGTGTACATCCCGTGCGAGCAGTGCAAGGGCAAGCGCTACAACCGGGAGACCCTGGAGATCCTCTGGAAGGGCCACTCGATCGCCGACGTGCTCGAGATGTCGGTGTCCGAGGGTCTGGAGTTCTTCGAAAACCAGCAGAGCATCGCCCGGGTGCTGCAGACGCTCTACGACGTCGGCCTCGGGTACATCCGGCTCGGTCAGCCGGCGCCCACGCTCTCCGGCGGCGAGGCACAGCGGGTCAAGCTGGCGAGCGAGTTGGGGAAGCGCTCCACCGGAAGCACCGTGTACATCCTCGATGAGCCCACGACGGGCCTGCACTTCGAAGACGTTCGCAAGCTCCTCGGTGTGCTGCAGCGGCTGGTGGACGCCGGCAACACCGTCGTGGTGATCGAGCACAACCTCGATGTCATCAAGTCCGCCGATTGGCTGATCGATCTCGGTCCCGAAGGCGGCGAGGAGGGCGGCCGCATCGTCGCCGAGGGGCCACCCGAAGCCGTGGCCCGCGTTCCCGAGTCGTACACCGGCAAGTTCCTCCGTGAGATGCTTCCGGCGTGACCTGGGAGGACTCCCACGCCTCGTGGTGGCTGGAGGAGATCGCCGGCGACCCTTCGTACGAGCGAGACGTGGACCCCATGTTGCGCGCCCTCGTCCCTCCCGGAGGGAGGGGTCCGATCCTCGACTTGGGGTGTGGTGAGGGGCGTTCCCTCGGTCGCTTCGGCCGGACCGTCGGCGTGGATCTGCTTCCCTCGCTGGCGGCCGTCGCCGCCGGACGCGGACCGGTCGTCATCGCCGATGCCGCCCAGGGACTGCCCTTTGCCGACGCCACCTTCGATGGGGTGTACGCGGTGCTCGTGCTCGAACACGTGCCCGATGCCACGCCGGTGATCTCCGAAATGGCGCGCGTGGTCCGCGGCGGCGGTTGGTGCGTGGTCGTGCACAACCATCCCGTGCTGACCGCACCGGACTCCGGACCCGTCGTCGATGTGGGCGATGGCGAGGTGCTGTGGCGGTGGGGCGAGTACCTGGGTGGCGGCCACACCGACGAACCGGCGGGCACGGGGACGGTGCGGTTCCATCACCGCACCGTGGCGGCATTGCTCACCGGCTTCGCCGATCAGGGTTGGGACCTGGAGCGGGTGATCGAGGCTCGACTCGGGGCCATGGACGATCCGCTGTTCTATGCCCAGCGATTCATCCCACGCCTGTTCGGGGCGCGCTGGCGGCGCCGCGGCTGACATCGCCCCCCTGCCGGCCGACGCGCCCCGCCGGCGCCGAGTATGGTTGCGGACATCTCGCCCGCCAGGGGGGTGGCGATGACCCGTCATCGGTGGTCGTGGGTGCTGTTGGTGGTGACGCTCGCCCTGTCGAGCCAGCCTGCCGGTGCCACGGTCGCACCGGCGAGAGGGAACACGTTCGAGGCCGGCGCTGCCGCCGAGGTCCCCGGTGAGTTCGTCGTCGATCGGGTGATCGCCTTCGTCGACGATGACGGCGTGCTCTGGTTCAAGGTGTTCACGGCGACGCCCTGGGGCTCCGAACCGCCATCGGAGTGGTTCTCCGACTACGTGCAACTGACGGTGCTGCAGTCGGCCAATTCGGACCCTGCGGCCTACTTCGGATTCCAGACCCATGCCGGGGTGGCAGAGACCTTCTCGGGGGCCGGGCAGACCCAGGGCCCGCCCATCCCTGGCTACCTGATGGACGACGGCGCCCTCCTCTTCAACAGCGGGCTCGTCTACGCCGGCGGCGACCTGGCGGTGAATTCCTCATCCGGGTACCTACCCACCGAAGGGGGCCAGTTCGAGGGTGCCACCGGCCAGTTCCCCTTCCGGGCAGCCGACGTGGCCCACAGCGACGATCCGTTGCACTTCGACGGGGAGACGCCGGTCTACGACCTCCTCACCGGCGAGGTCATCACCCCGCCCGTCGTGGCCACCACCACCCTGCCGGCCACGGTGGAGACGACCGCCACCACGATCGCCACCACCGTGACCACCGCCCCCGCCACGGTGGAGCGGCCGACCACCGCCGGTGAGTCGAGCGAGACCTGCTGGTGGTGCTGGGGTGCCGTCGGGTTGTTCGCTGCCGCCCTCTTCTGCCTGCTGTGGACCCACCTGAAGGGCTACGAGTGGTGGGCCTGCTGGATCCCGTGGTTCATCGTGGTCTTCGCCTGGGTGCCGTTCCTCCTCGCCGGTCTGTGGTGGTGGCGGCCGGCCTGGTGGTGGCTGCCATTGCTGGCATGGTTCCCCATCGTGGGGGGCTACACCTGGTACTGGGCGCGCCGCCGTTCATGGTGGCGCCCCTGGCACTTCGCGGTCGTGGTCGCCTACCTGGCGGCGCTCGTCGTGGGAATGGTGGTGGTGGCGGCTCCGGAGTGGGGCCTGCTCTTCCCGCTGTTCTGGCTGCCCTGGGTGGGACTGTGGTTCTGGTACCGGGGTCGCCGTCGTGCTTGGTTCCGCCCCTGGATGTGGGGCCTCGGTACCGGGTATGTCGTATGGGTGCTGTGGTGGGTGGCGGTGCTCACGCCGTGGTGGGCCTGGTGGCTGCCCGCGGTATTCGCGGGAACGATCTGGTGGTGGTTCGCGGCCAATCACCATCCGTGGAGTGATCTCGGGAGTGCCAAGTGGAGCTGGGTCATGCCCTTCACACTCCTGCCCTTCCTGGCGTGGTGGATCCCGCTGTGGGAGCCATGGTGGTGCGTGGTCATCGCCCTGGCGCTCGCCCTGTGCATGTGCTGGTGGATGATCACCCTCTTCCGTCACGACGACTGGTGGTCGGGTTGGCTCGTCTGGTTCATCGTCGGGTTCGTGTGGGTGCCATTCCTCCTCGGCGGCCTGTGGTTCTTCCAGCCCTGGTGGTGGGGTTGGGCCCTGGCGCCCTGGTTCCTGGTCATCCCGGGCGGCGCCTACTGGTGGGCAAGCCGCCGGCCCTGGTGGGACGCCTCGTGGATGTGGTACGCCGTCGCCGGCTATCTCGTCCTCGCCGGTGGTGCGGCCTTCATCGTGGGCGCTCCGGAGTGGGCGGTGTTCTTCCCGCTGTTCTGGGCGCCCTGGGTGGGGCTGTGGTTCTGGTTCCGGGGGCGGCACCAGGCCTGGTTCCGACCCTGGATGTGGGGTCTCGGGCTCGGGTACCTCGTCTGGGTGATCTGGTGGGTGGCCGCCTTGACGCCGTCGTGGGGGTGGTGGTTCCCGATCGTGTTCCTGCCGTTCCTGGGCTGGTGGTTCACCGATCGCGGGTACGGCTGGGACCTGGCGCGAAGCAAGGCCTGCTTCATCGTGCCGTGGTCGCTCCTCCCATGGCTCGGGTTCATGGTCATCGCCGAGTGCGTCGTCGAGAGTGGGTGCTGTCGCTGAGTCCTGGAGACGCACCTGCGCCCGTACACTCGAACGGTGCGTCGTCCCGCCACCGATGAGATCCCGGACGCTCCGGGGGCCTACCTGTTCCGCGATCGTCACGGCGCGGTGCTGTACGTGGGAAAGGCGAAATCCCTGAAGAAGCGGGTCGGCACCTACTTCAGCCGCGACCTCAGCTCGCGCACCCAGATGATGGTGGATACCGCGGACTCGGTGGACGTGATCCTCACCGACAACGAGGTGGCGGCGCTGATGCTGGAGTACAACCTGATCCAGAAGCACAAACCGCGATTCAACATCCGGCTGCGCGACGACAAGTCCTATCCCTACCTGGCGCTCACCACCTCCGAGGAGTGGCCGCGGGCAACGGTGATGCGCGGCAAGCGCCACAGGGGGAATCGCTACTTCGGCCCGTATGCGCACGCCTACGCCATCCGTCAGACGCTCGACCTGCTGCTTCGCACGTTTCCGGTGCGCACCTGCACCAACGAGAAGTTCAAGCGCCACAGCGCCACGGGCCGGCCGTGCCTGTTGTTCCACATCGAGCGTTGCTCCGGCCCCTGCATCGGTGCGGTCACGCCGGAGGACTACTCCCGGCACCTCGAGGGACTCGCCGAGTTCCTCAGTGGTCGCAGCGATGGGGTCGTGGAATCCCTGCGCGCCGAAATGGCAGAGGCGGCAGAGAGCCTCGAGTACGAGCGCGCCGCCCGGGTCCGCGATCGACTCGCCGCGGTGGAGAAGGCGCTCTCGCGCCAGGAGGTCGCCTCCACTCGGCGCGAGGACTTCGATGTCATCGCCCTCGAGGAGGACGATCTCGAAGCAGCCATGGTGCTCCTCGCCGTGCGCAACGGGCGCGTCACCGGCCGGGCGACCTCGATCGTCGACAAGGTCGAGGATGTCACCACCGCCGAGTTGATCGGCCGCATGCTCCAGCTGATGTACGGAGACGAGACCCCGCCGCCGGAGGTGCTGGTGCAGGAGTTGCCCGACGATGCCGGGCTGTGGACGGCCTGGCTGGGGGAGCGCCGGAATGCCGCGGTGGGACTGCGGGTGCCGCGTCGTGGATCGAAGGTCCGCCTCATGGAGACGGCCCGCACCAACGCCCGTGAGGAGTTCGCCCGTCATCGACTCCGCCGTGCCGGTGACCACAACGCCCGCGCCCGCGCCCTGCGCAGCATCCAGGAGGAGCTCGATCTTCCCGAGCCCCCACTGCGCATCGAGGCCTACGACATATCCACGATCCAGGGGCGCCACACCGTCGGGTCGATGGTCGTGATGGAGGATGGGCTCCCCAAGCGCTCCCAGTACCGCAGGTTCGAGATCCGCGGGGTCACCGGCCAGGACGACTTCGCCGCCATGGAGGAGATGCTCACCCGGCGATTTCGCGCCTACCTCGAGGAGCGAGAGCGCCCGGTCGAGGAGCGGGGCAAGTTCGCCTACCCGCCAGCGCTGGTGCTCGTCGACGGTGGCGCCGGACAGCTGGGGCGGGCGGTGAAGGTGGTGTCGGACCTGGGGATCGAGGTGCCGGTGGCCGGCCTGGCGAAGCGGATGGAGGAGGTCTATCTCCCCGGGCGCCCCGAACCCGTGCGCATCCCGCGCGGCCGTGATGCCCTGTACCTCCTCCAGCAGATCCGCGATGAGGCCCATCGCTTCGCCATCACCTATCACCGCACCCTGCGGGGCCGGGAGATGGTCGACTCCGCGCTCGATGGAGTGCACGGGCTCGGGCCGATGCGCCGTCAGGCGCTGCTGAAGAGGTTCGGATCGCTGAAACGGCTCGGTGACGCCACGGTGGAGGAGCTCGGCGAGGTGGTGCCGGCGGCGGTCGCCGAGGAGCTGCACCGGGTGCTCCATGGAGGGTGACCTGCTGGGGCGAGCAGCACGGCCTGCCCGTAGCGAGTCCGACATCAGACACGTTGCTGGTCCCGCCCCGACGCTGCCCCGGACCTGCAACCCACGCGCTGCGGGCTACCTTTGTCGGGTGGAGATGAACCGCACCTTGCCGGCTTGGAACGGATCACGCCGATGAGCAGCCCTCCCCATCTCGTGATCATCTCCGGCATGTCGGGGGCGGGGCGATCGGCGGCGGCGAAGGCACTCGAAGACCTCGGATTCTTCGTCATCGACAACCTGCCGGCCGATCTGATCTCGGATGTGGTGGCCCGTGCCGACCTGCGCGAGGGTGGGCGCAAGCGCGTCGCGGCCGTGGTCGACACTCGGGGCGGTCTGGAGTTCGGCGATCTCGAGGCGGTGATCCGCCGCCTCGGGGCCGAAGGGGTGGTCACGACTCTGCTGTTCCTCGACGCCGACGACGAGGTGCTGGCAACCCGATTCGAGGAGACGCGACGGCCTCATCCCGTGCCGGGCGAGACCGTGGCGGAGTCCATCGCCGCGGAGCGGGCAGCGTTGCGGGGCCTCCGGGGGAGGGCCGATGTGATCATCGATACCTCGGATCGGAACGTCCACGAGTTGCGCGACGCGGTCATCGAGGCATTCTCGGGGGCCTCGGATCTGCGGCCATTGCGGGTATCGGTCATGTCGTTCGGCTTCAAGCATGGTGTGCCGCGGGTCGTCGATCTTCTCTTCGACACGCGCTTTCTCGACAATCCGCACTGGGAGGACGGTCTTCGTCCGCTCACCGGTCTCGATGCGGAGGTGCGCACCTTCGTGCTCGGCACCCCCGATGCCGTCGAGTTCATGGATCGAACTGCAGGCTTGCTCGAGTTCCTCATTCCCCGCTACTCCGCCGAAGGCAAGGCGTACCTCACCGTCGCCATCGGGTGCACGGGCGGCCGGCACCGCTCCGTGGTGATCGCGGAAGAGCTGGCACGGCGACTGCGCGACCTTGGCGGCATCGAGGTGTCCACCCGGCATCGGGACATCGCACGATGAACGAGGCGGAACTCCTCCTCGAGCCGCTCCTCGCCGAACTCGACCTCGATGTCGAGGGGCGACGCGTGACCGCCCTCGGTGGCGGTCACGGCCTCGCCGTGGCGCTGCAGGCGATCCTCGACTACGGCGACATCATCACCGCCATCGTCGGGGTCGCCGATGACGGCGGATCCTCGGGGAGGTTGGTGCCCGCCCTCTCCATTCCGCCGATGGGGGATCTTCGCCGTGCATTGCTCGCACTCAGTCCCGATCCCTCGCTGTGGCGGAGATTGATGGAGTATCGCTTCGGCGAGGCCGGCGCCGACATCGCCGGGCACTCGCTCGGCAACCTCCTCATCGCAGCCCTCACCGAGATGTCCGGTAGCTTCGAGGACGCGCTCAACACGGCCGGTCGACTCCTCGGGGCCCGGGGGGCGGTCGTGCCCGCGGCGGCCGAGCCGCTCACCCTCGAGGCGGACGTGGACGGCGTCACGGTGCGCGGGCAGGTGGCGATCGCCACGGGCCGGGGGCGCATCAGCGCGCTGCGCGTGCTGCCGGACTCGGCGCGGGCAACCCGCACCGCCTGTGCCGCCATCGCTTCGGCCGACACGATCGTTCTCGGGCCGGGAAGCCTGTTCACCTCGCTGATCGCCGGGCTTCGGGTCCCTGGTATCGCCGAAGCGATCAACGCCGCCTCTGGCAGCCTCGTCTATGTCTGCAACCTGACCACCCAGGATGGCGAGACCCTGGGCATGGATGGGACCGCCCATGTCGCCGCCCTGTCCACGGTGGGCGGAGTGCGTCCGCCCGATGTGGTCGTGGCCCACGACGGGCCCCTGAGGGTTCCCCGCGGTTTGGAGCCCGTGGCCGTTCCCCAGCACTCCGGACGCGTCGAGACCGGTGATCTCGCCGATCCGGCAGCAGAGTGGCCGGCGCATGATCCCGCCCGGTTGGCAGCGATACTGCGTCGACTAGCGTGAGTCGCCGGACGTGAAGCCACTGCCCTCCATCGCCGATGCCGAGTACGACGGCCGTACCGTGCTGGTGCGGTCCGACCTCAATGTGCCGCTTCGGAGTGGGGCGGTCGAAGACGACTTCCGGTTGGAGGCGGCGCTGCCCACGATTCGGGCACTGCGTGCCGCGGGCGCCAGGGTGGTGGTCTGCAGCCATCTGGGCCGGCCCAAGGGCATCGATCCCGCCTTCTCCATGCGTCCCGTGGGTGAACGCCTGGGCGTCCTCGGTGGATTCCCGGTCACCATCGCCGCCGACGTCGCCGGCGCCGGCGCCTCCGCCGCGGTGGCGGCACAGGGCGACGAGGTGGTCGTCCTGGAGAACACCCGCTTCGAGCCCGGGGAGACCGCCAACGATCCCGACCTCTCGGACCGTCTCGCCGCCCTCGCCGACGCCTTCGTGATGGACGCCTTCGGTTCGGCGCACCGCGCCCACTCCTCGACGGTCGGCGTCGCCGAGCGCCTTCCCTCGGCAGCAGGGCCATTGTTGCTGGCCGAAGTGGAGGCGTTCGAGAAGATCCTGGGATCGCCCGACCGCCCCTATGTGGTCGTGCTCGGTGGCGCCAAGGTGTCCGACAAACTCGGTGTCATCAGGGCGCTGCTCCCCAAGGTCGATGTGATGCTCGTCGGAGGGGCCATGTGCTTCACGCTGCTGGCGGCCGAGGGCTTCGCCGTGGGCCGGTCCCTGGTCGAAGAAGACATGCTCGACTCGGCGGCGGCGGTCCTCGCCTCCTCCGACGGGTCACGGCTCACCCTGCCCACCGACCTGGTGGCGGCCGACCGGATGGCGGCCGACGCCCGCCACCGCGTCGTGGCGGCGGCGTCCATTCCCGGTGAGTCGGTGTGCCTCGACATCGGACCCGAGACGGCCGAGCGCTTCTCCGCCATGCTCGATGGCGCCGACACCGTGTTCTGGAACGGGCCCATGGGGGTATTCGAATGGGAGCCGTTCGCCGCAGGGACGCGCCGGGTCGCTCAGGCGATCGCCGGCTCCTCGGCATACTCCGTGGTCGGTGGGGGCGACAGCGTGGCCGCACTGCGCGCCATGGCGCTCGATGGGAAGGTCTCACACCTGTCCACCGGCGGGGGAGCCGGCCTCGAGCTCATCGAGCAGGGCTCGCTGCCCGGCATCGAGGTGCTTCGCGCCCGCTCCGGCCGGCCCGCCCCGGCACCCGGATCATGATCGGGCGGGCACGGCACGTACCCTGGACTCGATCTCGCACCCTCGGGAGGCATCGTGGCTCGTAAGGATCTCATCGCCGGCAACTGGAAGATGAACGCCACCCACCTCGAGGCGATCCAGATGGTGCAGAAGCTCTCCTACCGCCTCGAACCGGATGATTACGAGCGAGTCGATGTCGTCGTGTGTCCGCCGTTCACCGCGTTGCGCTCCGTACAGACGGTCATCGAGAGCGACCACCTCCCCATTCGCCTCGGCGCCCAGGACGTCCACTGGCAGGAGTCGGGCGCATACACCGGGGCGATCTCACCGGGGATGCTGCGGAGTCTCGGGGTGCGCTTCGTCATCGTCGGTCACTCGGAACGACGGTCGATGTTCGGAGACGACGACTCTGCGGTCGCCCGCAAGCTCGCTGCCGTCCTCGCCGCCGGGACGCGCCGGGTCGCTCAGGCGATCGCCGGCT
>JACRIT010000040.1 GCA_016215655.1 Acidimicrobiia bacterium | reverse complement strand
TGGCGTAGAATCCGCCTCAGGCCTCCCCTGGAGATGCCATGGAACGAGGGCGTGGTTCGCGATCGTTTCGGGCGGTGTTGGTGGCGCTCGCCGTCGGCCTGGTCACCTACTACATGACGCGCCTCCCCGGCTCGCCCGCCGAAGCCGCTCCGGAATCCTCTGGGCGCGCCATCATCATCGCGGTGGTGGTGGGGCTGGCCGTGGCACTGCCCTGGCTGTACTGGATCTGGTCCCGGACCCCCGACGAGGACGCCGCGGCGCGGTCGGCGCGGCTGCTGCGGGACCTGGACTCGGATCGCGGCCGTGACCACGGCCGCGATCAAGACCGGTTCTGATCCCCAGCACTCAAGGCTGATCGCTCCGGCTGTCGACGGTGAGCCGTCGGCTCGTCGCCCTACCGGAACAAGCGCGACAGCACGTCCTCGCCATCCATGGTTCCCTGCTTGATCAGCTGGGTGAACCCGTTGGCCGGGTCGGCGACCAACTGGTCGGCGCGCTCGGCGACCATGGCATCGAGGTCGGCGCACGCCAGGGTCTCGGCGGCGGTGCCGATCTCGGTGCCGCGCGCCGCGATGGCTTCGAACGCCGGGGTCATCTGCCCGCTCATCACGTCGCTGGCCTCGGAGGGGGAGAGGGCCTCGAACTCGTCGATCACGTCTTGCACCAGGGCGATGGTGGCATCGGCGATGCCTTCGCAGGTGTCGAGCGCTCCCGCTGCATCGTCGTCTCCACATGCGCCCAGCAGCAGCATCCCGACCATCACCAGCGCGGTCGTCTTCTTCATGTCTTGCACCCTCCTCCGATTTGAGCGGAAGGTACCGAACCGTCCCACCGACTCGAAGTCGGATTGGAGGCGACGCCGGGTCGGGACCCGTACCATCCGAGGAATGGAACCCGCCGCGGTGCTCGCCGCCTGCCTGATGGGACTGCTCGTGGCGTTCCAGCTGGCCCTCGCTCTCGGAGCGCCATGGGGAGCCGCCGCCTATGGCGGGGGGTATCCCGACGTGCTGCCCCTCGGCCTGCGGATCAACAGCCTGGTGTTCGGGCTCATCCTGTATCCGGCGGCGATGCTCTACGTGCTCGACGCCGGCGGCGTGTTCGATACCGAGTGGCTTCCCGGCTCGCGGTCCGTGGTGATGTGGGTGCTCGTGGCCTTCTTCGGACTGGGGACCCTGGCCAACTTCGCCAGCCGGTCGCGGCTCGAGCGATGGTGGGGGCCGGTATCGCTGGCACTGGCGGTGTGCTGCGGGCTCATCGCCACCTCGCTCTGATCGTCGCCACGAGGGGAGCGGTTGGCGTAGTCTGTCGCCCCGAGCCGACCCCGAAGGAGACCTGCCCATGGCGAACATCGTGCGAGCCGCCCTCGTCCAGGCGGAGTGGACCGGGGACAAGAAGTCGATGCTCGACAAGCACCTCACCCTTGCCCGCAAGGCGGCCAAGGATGGCGCCAAGGTGATCTGCTTCCAGGAGATCTTCTACGGCCCGTACTTCTGCCAGGTGCAGGAGAACGAGTACTTCTCCTACACCGAGCCGATCCCCGACGGTCCCACCACGAAGATCATGCAGGACCTCGCCAAGGAGACCGGGATGGTGCTCGTCGTCCCGATGTTCGAGGTGGAGCAGGAGGGCGTCTACTACAACACCGCCGCGGTGATCGACGCCGACGGGAAGTACCTGGGCAAGTACCGCAAGACCCACATCCCTCACGTCAAGGGCTTCTGGGAGAAGTTCTACTTCCGTCCCGGCAATCTCGGGTACCCGATCTTCGACACCGCGGTGGGTCGCATCGGGGTGTACATCTGTTACGACCGCCACTTCCCCGAGGGCTGGCGCGCCCTGGGTCTGGCTGGGGCGAAGATCATCTTCAACCCCTCGGCCACCAGCCGCGGCCTCTCCATGTACCTGTGGAACCTGGAGCAGCCCGCCGCCGCCGTCGCCAACGAGGTTTACATCGGGGCGATCAACCGGGTCGGCAAGGAACCGCTCGGCGACAACGACTTCTACGGATCGTCCTACTTCGTCAACCCGCGGGGCCAGATCGTCGGCGACGCCGCCAGTGACAAGAAGGAAGAGGTCATCGTGCGCGACCTCGACATGGACATGATCGAGGAGGTCCGCCAGCAGTGGGCCTTCTACCGCGACCGCCGTCCCGACGCCTACGGGCCGCTGGTGCAGGCGTAATCGGGCCGGCTGCGCTGGCCCTCCCGCAATGCGCAATGCGCAATGCGCAATGCGCCGGCATCGTCCTCGCTGCGCTCGGACTCCGTGATCGCTCGCCCCGTGTAGAGGAGAGGATGTAGGCCGCTTCGTGATCGCTCCCTCCTTGTGGGGGAGCCGACGGGACGCGGTCTGCTCTTTGATCGCTCCCTCCTTGTGGGGGAGCCGACTGGACGCGGTCTGCTCTTTGATCGCTCCCCCCTTGTGGGGGAGCCGACCGGACATAGTCCGGTCGGTGGGGGGTACTGCATTCGAGGCTGCTGACCCTGGACAAACCCGGTCGCGTCTCCGGCTGATGACTGAAGACTCACGACTGAAGACTGACGACTGACGACCTACGTCTTCTTGCCAATCCTTCCGAGATGGGTCTCCTGGAATCCTGCTCCCGACTTCAACCCGTACCCGAAGGCGCGGTCGGCACCGATGTGGGCCAGCCAGATGGCGCCGCCGGCGAGGAAGCCCGACGGAGCGCCGCCGAACCAGGCGGCGATCATCGCCGCCGGTCCGATCAGGGTGTGGCCCAGGTTGTATCCGAGCGCACCGAGGCGGGGTCCGAAGACATAGCCCAGCATCGACAGGTCGGGGGCGATGAGCAGCCCGCCGAACCACCACCACACCCATCCGGTGGCGTCGAAGGCGAACACGGCGAGCACGAACCAGGCGATGCCCTCGAGGCGCTGGATGCCAATGGCGGGGAACATCGGCAAAGCCTACGAACCACCTGCCGCTACGTGCGCCCTCGCTAGCCTTTGCTCCCTGTCGAGTCGAGGAGTCCGGTCTTGGCCAAGCACGCCGATCTGCTGAAGCGCCACAAGGCGGTACTTCCCGCCTGGATCGCCCTCTACTACGAGCATCCCATCTCCCTGGTGGATGGCGACGGGCGCCGCGTCATCGACGCCGAGGGCAACGAGTACCTCGACTTCTTCGGCGGGATCCTCACCACGATGACCGGGTACAAGACCCCGGAGGTGGTGAAGGCGATCCAGGAGCAGGCCGCCAAGATGCTCCACACCTCGACCCTCTATCTCATCGAGGGTCAGATCGCCCTCGCCGAGCGTCTCGCCAAGCTGTCGGGGATCCCCAACGCCAAGGTGTTCTTCGCCAACAGCGGCACCGAGGCCAACGACACCGCGCTCATGCTGGCCACCGCCTACCGCCAGTCGAACCAGGTGCTGGCGATGCGCAACTCGTATCACGGACGGTCGTTCAGCGCCGTGGCCATCACCGGCAACCGCGCCTGGTCGGCGACGAGCCTGTCCCCGGTGCAGGTCACCTACATCCACGGCGGGTACAAGTACCGCAGCCCCTTCGGCCATCTCCCCGATGCCGAGTTCACCGCGGCGTGCGTCGCCGATCTGCGCGACATGCTCGCCATCGCCACCGCCGGCGACGTCGCCTGCCTGATCGCCGAGCCCATCCAGGGGGTCGGCGGATTCGTCGTGCCTCCCGACGGGTTCTTCGGTGAGATGAAGAAGGTGCTCGACGAGAGCGGCATCCTCTTCATCTCCGACGAGGTGCAGACCGGATGGGGACGCACCGGCGAGCACTTCTGGGGCTTCGAGGCCCACGGCATCACCCCGGACATGATCACCTTCGCCAAGGGCCTGGGCAACGGCATGGCCATCGGCGGGGTGATCGCCCGGGCCGAGATCATGGACTGCCTCAGCGCCAACTCGATCTCCACCTTCGGCGGCAACCCGCTGGCGATGGCCGGCGCCATGGCCAACCTCGACTACCTGCTGGAACACGACCTGCAGACCAACGCCTCCAAGGTGGGCCGACACCTGAAGTCGGCCCTCGAGGATCTCGGCGAGCGCCACGACATCATCGGCGAGGTCCGCGGCAAGGGCCTCATGATCGGTGTCGAGCTGGTGAAGAAGGGCGGCAAGGAGCCCAACCC
>JACRIT010000038.1 GCA_016215655.1 Acidimicrobiia bacterium | reverse complement strand
GCGCTAGCTTCCCGTCCCGTGGAACCACTGGCGCTTCCCGCCATCCTCCCGGAGTTCGAACCGACCCGGGCGACGCTTCACGCGTACGCCCTGGTGGTCGGCGCGGTCCCGCGGGCCCACGCCGAGCGGCTGCCGCATTGGTGGCACGCTGGGATGCTGTTGTCTCCCGAGGGCCTCGCCACCGCTCCGGTCCCGTTGCCGGATGGCGCCACGCTGCGGCTCCATCTCGACCTGGTGCGCCATGAGATCGTCGTCGCCGTCGGCGACGACGTCGTGGAGCATCTCGACATGCGCCGCGGTGTCCCTGCGACGGCGCTGGCCGCCGAGCTGTTCGCGGTGACGGCGAGATTGGGACTCGCCGACGACTACGACCGGCTCAGGTTCGAGAACGATGATCCCCGGCCCTACGATCCGGTGGCGGCCCGGACCTATCACGCCGCCTTCAGCGCCGCCGAGACGGTGCTGGCCCGGCACCGCGCCTGGTTGGAGGGCCGGGCCGCAGGAAACGGCCTGGGTGCCATCCACGTCTGGCCGCATCATTTCGACATGTCCTTCGAGTGGTACGGGGACCGCGAGGTCGTGCTCGAGGGCGAGTCCTATCCGTCGCAACTGAATCTGGGTTTCGACCCCACGTGGGAGCCCTACTTCTATTCGAACCCCTGGCCGCTCGATCCGTCGTTGGTCGGATCGCCACTGCCTCACGGAGCGATGTGGCACACCGATGGCTGGCAGGGAACGCTGCTGCCATACGAAAACGTGCGGCGCGGCAACGCGGTCGTGATGGTCACCGACTTCGCCCGCGCGGTGTTCGAACTGGCGGAACCAACGCTCTGAGGTCTGAGGGGAGTGCCCTAGACGGGCACCTTGGTGTCGGCGGGCAGGATCCCCTGTTCCCGCAACCAGGGAACGGTGGCGGCCACCCCGGCGGCGACGTCGTGTTTCGGAGCCCAGCCGAGGATCGTGCGGGCCTTGTCCATCTTGTAGTTGATGGTCTTGTTGATCATTCGCATGTTCTTCGGAAGGTGGCGGCCATAGGTGTTCTTCTTCTGGAAGGGCACGATCACCGCGCCGATGGTGGCGACGAGTCCGGCGGGGATGCCGAGCCAGGTCTCGTTGCCCACAAGGCGTCCGTAAGCGTGGAGGTACTCCTTCACGGTGGGCGAGGGATCGACGGCGCAGTTGAACACTTCGCCGACGGCCTTGGGATGGGTCGCCACGGTGACCATGAGGTCCACGAGATCATCGACGAATACGACGGGCTGCGAACCCTTGCCGTTGCCGATCATCTTGATGGGACGACTCATGGCACGCTTCATGAAGGTTCCGGAGAAGTAGCGACTCCCCGGGCCGAAAACACCGGCGGGGCGGATGGCAACGGCTGCCATGCCGGTCTCCTTGGCGATGCGCATCACAGCCTGTTCGCCAAGCGCCTTCGACTGCGAGTAGGCCTCGGGCTTGGGCTGGATCGGACGGTTCTCGGTGATGTCGCCCTCGGCATATCCGTAGACGGCTACCGAGGAGACGTGGACGAACCGGCGCACCTTCGCTTCGGCGGCAGCGTGGGCCACCACCTCCGTGCCGCGGTGGTTGACGCGGTGGTAGGCGTCGACGTCATTGCCTTCGAGCACCCCGGCGGTATGAAACACCACCTCGATGCCCTCCAGTGCCTTCTTGGCCACCGCAGGATCGGTGATGTCGCCAACGATGGCGTCGATCCCGCTGCCGAGCGCGGCGATGCGCTCCGCAGCGGTGTCGAGAACGCGAATCGATCCCACCCCTTCGGCGCGCAGCCGCGCCACCGTCCGGGTGCCCACCAGTCCCGAACCGGTCACCAGGACCCTGGCACCCTTCAACTCCCCAGCCATTCCGCTTCCCCTTTGGTCATATGGTCGCGGGGTACCACGCTAGGCGTTCGGGACAGGGTCCCCGCCGGGTCAGGCGGCCGGGTCGGGCTGTCCGAGGCCGCGATTGAGGTCCCGGCGCAACCGCTTCCATTCGGGGAGATGGCGATCCATGAGCCGCTGGAAGCGCCGCCCATGGCCCGTCTCGATGAGGTGCACCATCTCGTGCACCACCACGTACTCCAGATACTGCGGAGGGTGCGCCGCCAGTTCCAGGTTGAGGGTGATGCGCCCTCGCCCCGGATTTGCCGACCCCCACCGGCTGGACATCCGCCGGACCGTGCAGGTGGCGACGCCGACCCCGATTCGCCCCTCCCATCCTGCGATGAGGCGCCAGGCTGCGCCTGCCACTTGGCGGCGCTGCCAGGCATCGAGAGCGCGGCGCCTTGCGGCTGCGGTCGCACCCGGAGCGACCCGGACGCTGAGGGTGCCGTCGCCCGGGGCCACCACCCGGCTGCGGGTGCCCGACTCCACCACCGAGATGCGGTGGGGCTCCCCCCACACCGGGACCACGGCGCCGTCGCTCACCACCGCCGGCGCCTCACGGCGCAGGCGGTCGCGATGCCGGTCGATCCACTGGCGGCGGGAGGCGACGAACTCGGCGATCTCGGAGTCGCTTGTGCGGTGCGGGGCCGACACCCTCACCCGACCCTCGGGATGGATGCTCAGATTGAGGTGCCGAACCCGCTTGCGGGTGACCTCGACGGCGAGGTCGTCGACGGCGAGCAGCGAGGTCATGCGCCGAGGGTAGGTGCGCCCGGGGTGCGGGCGCGACATCCTCGCGGCGCCGTGCG
>JACRIT010000039.1 GCA_016215655.1 Acidimicrobiia bacterium | reverse complement strand
GCGACTTCTCCTGGGTGCACCTGCCCATCACCGGCGGCGACGGTCGCGTCATGCACACCGAGGGGGTCACGGCCGTGCCCGGGGTGTTCGTGCTCGGGACTCCCTGGTTGCGCACCCGCGCCTCGGGTATCATCGTCGGTGTCGGAGACGACGCCGCGGTCGTCGCCGAGGCGGTGGCCAAGCACCTCGCCGGCTGAGCGCGAGCACCATCCGTGCGCCCGGCACCTACTTTGCGGTCCGGTCACGCGTAGGCTGGTGGCTTCATCACGGAGGGGGTCCGGAGATGCGGAGCCGGTTGGCCGTTCTGGTCGCGTTGCTACTTGTCGTCGCGGCGTGTGGCGGAGGGGGCGGGTCCTCGACCACGATCACGACCACGGCGACGACCACCACCACGGTGGCCGTCACCACGACGACGCAGGCCGGGTTCGAGGTGACCAGTGAGGACGGGGACCTCACCGTCGAAGTCCCCGTCGAGGCCATGGCCTCCGACCCCGGCATCACGATCAGCTTGCTCGCTCCCGCGGACTTCCCGCCGGAGCTCGCCGGGGCGGCGGATGATCCCGATGCCCGTATCTACGACCTGGGGCCGGAAGGTCTGGAGTTCGCCGCACCGGTGACGGTCACCCGGCGTCTCGATGCCTCCCGCTTCGAAGGCCTCACCGCCGACATGGTCCCGCTGGTGGCCATGATCACCCGCACCGCCGACGGCACGTACGAGCCCTATGACGACCTGCGGGTCACCCGCCGCGGCGACGACATCTTCGTCTCCGGCACGACGACTCACTTCTCGCCCGCGATCGCCGTCGACCTCGGGCAATACGTCGAGTCGTACCTCGACGACGCACACCTGGGGTATGCCACCGAGAAGGGCTCGGGGCTGCAGGTCGGGTACCGCTTCTACCGGTCCGATCTCACCGCCCTGGATGCCCCGGCGACGTATGAGCCGGTGGGCTACACCCGATCGAGTGCCCTGGAGTTCGGGGCGACGGGGCCGATGCTCGATGTCCGTTGCCTCGACATCGGCGACGCCATGCCGCGGCTCGGCGTGCGCCTCACCCTCGAGGCGGGCGCTCCGGAGAGCCAGGTGGGTCTGCGCACGCTGCCGCTCCTGAACCCGGCTCTGGAGCGGATCGAGATCATGGCCAAGAACATCTCCGACTTCTACTGCCTCGATCCGGCGACCTCGATCATCATCGCCCTCACCGTGTTCGCGCTGACCATCTTCACCGACCACCCGGGCGGGACCGCCTACATCCCCAACGAGGAGTTCTACGGGGGCCTGTCGGGAGCGAAGCTCCGCTTCTCCTACTCGGAGCGCCTGCAGGGAGCGTGGGCTGGGTTGATCTGCGACAACGACAACGATGGGCAGTTGGATCCCACCGACACCTGGTATGCCCCGTGGAGTCTGGAGCGCAACGGTGACGCCCTGGAGTACGTGGCACCGCTCTACGGATACGGCAACTACTTCGTCTACGTGGTCGATGGCATGCAGTACTCCGGCAAGCCCGAGGGGCGGGAGTGGAGTGTCGGCCAGGCCGTCTCGCTGTTCCGTGACATGTACACGGGTTTGGGCAGGTTCGAATCGTCGATCGGCCTGGTGGCGAGCGACCTGGGGCTCTTCCAGTACCGGGTGGGGCCGGAAGAAGGGGAGACCACCGTCGGTGACGCCTACCTCGAGCAGGCGGTGATACGGACCACCTTCCAGTTCTGAGGCCGGGCTCGCCGCCGGGAGTCGGCGGGAGCGATGGTCACCGGGTCACGGAGCGGGAAGCCGTGGACTCCCCGGGGCTGTCGGAGGTGCGGACCCGGGGTAGACGCCCCTGGGCGGGCGCCTACCCCGGTGATTCGGCACGACTCGTCCTAGCCGCCCACCGACAGGATGTCCGCCTGCATGGTCGGAGCGTGGGTCACACACCACAGGGTGTAGTGGCCGGCCTGGTCGGCCGTGAAGGTGACCAGGGCCTGGCTACCGCGAGATGTCGCCATTTGAGGCACTGCCACCGTCCCGTCGGGGGCCTCGACCCAGATCACGTGTTCATCGCCGTTCGTGCCGAACATGCGCAGGGTGACCTCGTCCCCCTCGATGACGGCCATCGCTCCCGGGCTGAACATGTAGGTCGAGACCTCCCACTTCGCCGGGTTGGCCTCATCCAGAACGCCGGGTGCCTTGTACCGGTAGCCCTGGGAGAGCGTTGTCGGATCGACCGACGGAGGCGGGATGGCATCGGTGCTTCCCTTGATCTCGATCAGCGCTACATCGAAGGTGACTTCGCTCGCCTCGGCGCCGGATGCTTCGGCGCAGGCCGAGGCAAGGGCAGCGAGGAGTACAGCGGAAGTGATCAGCCGAAGGTGTCGTTTCATCGCGGACTCCTTGTCGATTCCCCTCCGTCTCACCGTATGCATGGCGGTAGGTGACGACCACGGTCCGGGGTCGCGAGGGTGTCCGACCGAAGGCGGAACCCACTTCAGACCAAGGTCGGGGACCTCGCCTGGCTCCGAGGGATACGATGCTGCAAACCAGAGGGGTCGCGATGGTGGTCAAAGCCACTCTCTCCAGGACCACCTTGTACGGTCAGTTCCTCGGGCTGAGCCTGGTCATCCTTGTGGTCGGGATGACGACGATCGGACTGTGGATTCAGGCCGAGGTGAAGGAGTCGGTGATGGCACGCACCGCAGGTGTGACCGCACTGTACGTGGACAGCTTCGTCGCTCCGTTACTCAGCGAAATGGCGGACGATGGCGGCATCAGCGAGAGGGCTCGTGACGAGCTCGATGCGCTGCTCGCGGATACCGGTCTCGGGCGTGAGATCGTTGCATTCAAGGTCTGGGCGCCGGACGGCACTGTCGTCTACAGCCAGGACCCCCAACTCGAGGGCGTGTGGTTCGAGCCGGAACCGGGCCTGATCGCGGCCTTCGGTGGTGACGTGGTGTCGGAACTCAGCAGTCTCGACAAGGCGGAGAACGCCCTTGAGGCACAGCTGTGGGATGAACTGATCGAGACCTACGCACCGGTTCGGGCAGACGGCGTCGGAGACGTGATCGCGGTCTCGGAGTTCTATCAGCGCCCCGATGCCCTTCTCGCCGACATCTCGGCGGCGCGGCTCCGCAGTTGGGCAATCGTGGGAGCCGCGACTCTGTTGATGTACCTGCTTCTCGCGGGCATCGTCCGGCGCGCCAGCGGGACCATTGCCCGTCAGCGGTCCGAGCTCGAACACAACGTGGCCGATCTGCGCGCGGCGCTGGAGGAGAACCAGCGACTCCATGACCGGACCCGCCACGCCGCGGAGCGAACCACCGAAGTCAATGAACGGTACCTTGCCCGGATCTCCGCAGATCTCCACGATGGACCGGCCCAGAGCATCGCGCTCGCCCTGCTGCGTCTCGATGCGGGCTCCGCAGTCGTCGACGATGGCGACCGAGTCGACGCACCAAAGGAGGTTCGGCACGCTCTCGACTCGGCGTTGACGGATCTCCGGTTCATCGCCCGTGGCCTCAGACTGCCCGAACTCGAAGGGTTGTCTCCGACGGAGACGATTCATCGGGCGGTTGAAGACATCAGCAGGATCACGGGTCGGGTGGCGCTGTTGGACTGTCGCGATCTCCCCGAGACCCTGCCACTCTCGGTGAAGATGACCCTCTATCGAGTCTTGTACGAGACCCTGTCGAACAGCGTGCGTCATGCGCCTTCGGCACGATCGTGGGTGTCGGTCGCTGGTGGTCCCGTGTCTGTCACGCTCGAAGTGGGTGATGACGGGCCTGGCTTCGATCCCGACTCCGACCCGGGCCACCAGGCACTGGGTCTCGCCGGACTGCGCGACCGCGTCAGGGTGCTCGGTGGTTCGTTCTCTGTGGCGAGTGCGGCGGCGACGGGCACCGTGGTGCGCGTGGTCCTCCCCAGGGTCGCCGCGGAGGAGCCGGCCGATGGCTGATCTCGTGCGCATCGTCGTCGCAGATGATCATCCCCTGCTCCGCCAGGGTGTGGTCCAGGTCCTCGGCGCCGAACCCGGCTTCCAGGTCGTCGGAGAAGCCGGCTCGGTCGACGAGGTGCTGAAGCGGGTGGATGAGACGCGCCCCGACCTCGTCGTGCTCGATCTCGACATGCCCGGCGGGGGCGGGCTGGCGGCGATAAGCCGCATCGTCACGGAGTCCCCAGTCACAGCCATCGTCGTCCTCACGGTCTCCGAGGACCGTGAGGACTTGATGAAGGCGTTGCGCATGGGAGCGCGGGGATATGTGCTGAAGGGGGTGTCGGGGATCGGCCTCATTCACGCCATTCGGGTCGTCGCCGATGGTGACGCCTATGTGTCGTCCTCGCTGGCCGGGGCGATGCTGTACGAGATGACCCACGAGGCCAGTCCTCTCGAGAGGCTGACCGACCGCGAGCGGGAGGTGCTCGAGTTGCTGGCAGAAGGACTGAGTAATCGGGAGATAGGGGCGCGTCTCTACCTCGCAGAGAAGACGGTGAAGCACCACATGACGAGTGTGCTCCAAAAGCTCCAGGTGCGAAGTCGGCTGGAGGCAGCGCTGATGGCGCAGCGCGCCCTCAGGGAGCGGGCGGATCCCCACAAAGACAGCTGAAAGGCCTGCCGGCTCAGCCCCGCTGGGCCTCGAGGCTGTTCATGAGGTCGCTGGGGCCCGTGATGGGGAAGTGGCAGGCAGCGGTGTGACCCGGTGCCAGCTCCCGTAGCACCGGCTCGGTCTCGGCGCACAGCGGCTGCGCCTTGGGGCACCGGGGGTGGAATCGGCATCCCGTGGGCGGATCGATCGGTGAGGGCACGTCGCCCTGGAGGATGATCCGCCGCTTGTGCCGTGCCCGATCGGGATCGGGGATCGGCACCGCAGAGAGCAGGGTCCCCGTGTAGGGGTGCTTGGGGTCGCGGTAGAGGTCGCTGCGCGGGGCGATCTCGGCGACCTTGCCCAGATACATCACGGCGATGCGGTTGGAGACGTGGCGTACCACCGACAGGTCGTGGGCGATGAAGAGGTAGGTGAGCTGGAACTCGTGCTGCAGATCGGCGAGGAGGTTGAGGATCTGCGCCTGGATCGACACATCGAGGGCGGAGACCGGCTCGTCGCAGACGATGAGCCGCGGCCGGAGAGCGAGGGCTCGTGCCACCCCGATCCGCTGCCGCTGGCCGCCGGAGAACTCGTGGGGGTAGCGGTTGTAGTGCTCGGGGTTGAGACCGACGAGTTCCATCAGCTCCTGCACCGCGGCCTTGATGCCCTCCTTCTCGAGCGTCTGGTGGATCCGGAATGGGTCGCCGATGATCGAACCCACCGTCTTCCGGGGATTCAGCGATGCGTAGGGGTCCTGGAAGATCATCTGCATCTGGCGGCGCAGAGGGCGCATCTGCGATCTCGAGTAACCCGTGTAGTCCTCGCCGTCGAACTCCAACTTCCCGGCGGTGGGCTCGTGGAGCTTGGTGATGACGCGCGCCAGGGTGGACTTGCCGCATCCGGTCTCGCCGACCAGGCCAACGGTCTCGCCGGGGTAGATCTCGAGGTCGACGTCGTCGACCGCCTTCACGTCGCCGATCTTGCGCTGGAACACGATGCCGCGGGTCACCGGGAAGTACTTCTTGACGCCTGAGACCTTGAGGAGGGGCGTGCGGGCCGTGGTCATGTCCGGTTCAGCACCTTCTCGTTGAAGATCCGTTCCTTGTCGTCATCGGAGAGATGGCACGCCGAGGCGTGGTACCCGTCCGGAGATGCGAGTCTCGGTTCCTCGGTGCGGCAGCGGTCGAAGGCATACGGGCAGCGCGGATGGAAGGAGCATCCCGGCGGCACGAAGATGAGCGAGGGGGGCAGACCCTTGATCGGATGCAGGCGGTGCGACTCCTCGGCGTCGAGGCGGGGGATCGACTGCAACAGGCCCCAGGTGTAGGGGTGGCGCCCGCGGTAGAAGAGGTCGCGGTTGGTGCCGGTCTCCACGATCCTGCCCGCGTACATCACCTGGATGTCGTCGCAGTGCTCGGCGACGACCCCGAGATCGTGTGTGATGATCGCCACGGCGGCGTTGAACTCGCTCTTCAGGCGATCGATGAGGTCGAGGATCTGTGCCTGCACGGTCACGTCGAGAGCGGTGGTTGGCTCGTCGGCGATGAGCAGGTCGGGGTTGAGGACGAGCGACATGGCGATCATGGCCCGCTGACGCATGCCGCCGGAGAACTCGTGGGGATAGCGCCGGGCGCTCTCCGCCGGCTTGGAGATCCCCACCCTGCCGAGCATGTCCACGGCCATGGCGGCCGCTGCCTTCTTCGTGGTCTCCTGGTGGGTGAGCACCGCCTCGGCGATCTGGTCGCCGACCCGATACATGGGATGGAGCGAGGTCATGGGGTCCTGGAACACCATCCCCATCTCCTTGCCCCGGATGTGGCGCATCTCCTCGACGGGCAAGGTCAGGAGATCGCGGCCCTTGAAGATCACCTCGCCCGAGATCTGGGCCTGGCGGGAGGTGATGAGACCCATGATCGTGAGGAAGCTCACGCTCTTGCCGGAGCCCGACTCGCCCACGACGCCGAGCGTCTGGCCGCGCCGGATCTCGAAACTGATGCCATCCACGGCCTTCACCAGGCCGTCGGCGGTGGGGAAGTGGACTTTGAGGTCGCGGACCCGAAGGAGGAGGTCGTTGTCGGCGATCACGTGTACCTCACCCGCGGGTCGAGGAACGCGTACAGGATGTCGGCGATGAGGCTCATGATCGCCACGGCGAGGCCGGCGAAGACGACGACGTCCATGATCACCGGGATGTCCCCGTTGTTCACCGATCGCACGACGTAGGTGCCGAGACCTGGCAGGTTGAACACGGTCTCGGTGATGATCGCTCCCCCGAGCAGCGTCCCCAGGTCGGCGCCAAACAGCGACACCACCGGGGTGAGGCTGGCGCGCAGCCCATGCTTGTACACCACCTTGCGCTCGGACAGGCCCTTGGCCCGGGCGGTGCGCATCCAGTCCTGCCCAAAGGACTCGAGCAACGACCCCCGCACCATGCGGGCGTAGAAGGCGGCGAAGAGCAGCGCCAGCACCACCCACGGTAAGAGGAAATGGAGGAACCACTGGCTGGGATCGTCTCCGAAGGGCACGTACCCCGTGCCGGGAAGCCAGTGGAGCTTCTCCCAGAAGATGTAGAGCGACATCAGCCCGAGCCAGAAGACCGGCGCCGATACGCCGAAGAGGGCAAAGCCCATCGACAGTCGGTCCTGCCACTTGCCGCGCTTCAAGGCGGAGGTGACGCCGATGAACACGCCCAGGATCAGCCACACCGTCGCCGCACCCAGGGCGAGTTGGGCGGTGACGGCTGCCCGGCCGAGGAAGTTCTCCCGGATCGGGGAGCGGGTGACGAAGGACATGCCGAACCCCGGCCAGCCGTACTCGTCGCCCAGGAAGATCCGCTTGAGGAACATCCCGTACTGCACCCAGAACGAATGGTTCAGACCGAGCGACTCACGGACCTGCTCGATGAGGCGCTCGCTCGGGGCCCGGCCGGCGAAGAGGATGGCCGGGTCCACGGGAGGGATGACGAAGAAGATCAGGAACGTGAAGAACGTGACCAGCACGACGACGAGCAGCACCCAGAGCAACCGGCGGGCGATGTAGCGGCCCATCTCGGCGTTCCCTCACTCCTCGGTCTGGTAACGGACGTGGATGGTGCAAGGGGGT
>JACRIT010000044.1 GCA_016215655.1 Acidimicrobiia bacterium | reverse complement strand
CGACCTCCGGGGTGTTCGAAAGATAGTTCCTCCAGATCGGCTACCCGCCTCCCGCTTCCGTCCAGTACCCAAAGGAAGCTCACGCGGGTCCGGGCGGGTAGCGGGCAGCGGCTACTTCGCGATATCCACGACCACCCGCAGCGGATCCTGGAGCACCTCCACGCTGAAGGGGTGTTGCGCATCCAGGCCGACCACCCAGTACGACACGGCCTCGAAGTCGTCGACGAGGACGATCTGCGAGACGGGGGCATAGCCCGGTTCGAGCACACGGTCACCGGTGTAGGTGGCGACGCCGGTGTCGATGTTGTAGGTGCTGGCGGGACTGAGGTGGATGCCCAGGAACGCCGATCCCTCCACCGAGATCGATTCGCCCGAGGTGGCGAGGAACGGCGGGGACTCGTAGCCCACGACGTACATGGGGGTGCCGGCCCCGGTGAGGTCGAACACGATGCGGACGAAACCGTCGTGGTCGCCCACGCGGACGTCTGTGAGATTCGGTCCCGGGGTCCCGGTCGGCTCCATGTTGGTCACCGTGGCGATGCCTCCGGCGAACGATGTGGTGGTGGAGCCGACGGTGGTGGTGGTCGACGACGTCACGCCCGCGGTCGTCGTAGAGGCTGCCGTCGTCGTGGAGGCCGGTGTCGTCGTCACGGGCGCCGTGGTGGTGGCAGCCCTGGTGTCGTCGTCGTCCGCCAGGATGACGACGGCGAAGAGGGCGATCACCGCCACGAGGACGCCGGCGAGTGCCGGAATCAGCAGCGAGGGGCGCAGTCGTGGCGCGGTCATGTGAACCTCCCGGGGCGCAGGCTACCGGAGTACCAGGCGGTCGCCCTCGGCATCGACGGTGACGGTATCCCCATCGCCGAAGCGATTCTCGAGCAAGCCGATCGCCAGCGGATCCTCGATCTCCTTGCGGATCAGACGTTGCAGCGGGCGCGCACCATAGGTGGGGTCGTATCCGTGGTCGGCGAGCCATGCGGTGGCGGCGGCGGTGAGCTGGAGTTCGACTCGGCGCCCGCCGAGGCGGTGGCGGAGGCGTTCCAGCTGGATGCCGACGATCTCGGCGAGTTGCTCGCGGCTGAGGCGGGAGAACACCACGATCTCATCGACTCGATTGAGGAACTCGGGGCGGAAGTGGGTTCGTACCACCCCCATGACGCGCTCGGAGATCACGGCATCCGGAAGGCCGGGATCGATCAGCTCCGAGCCGAGATTCGACGTCATCACCAGCACGGCGTTGGAGAAGTCGACGGTGCGCCCGTGTCCGTCGGTGAGGCGGCCATCGTCGAGCACCTGGAGCAGCGCATTGAAGACGTCGGGATGGGCCTTCTCCACCTCGTCGAGGAGCACCACCGAGTAGGGGCGGCGACGGACCGCCTCGGTGAGTTGGCCCCCCTCGTCGTAGCCGACGTACCCGGGAGGGGCGCCGATGAGACGGCTCACCGAGTGCTTCTCCATGTACTCGGACATGTCGATGCGAACCATGGCGCGCTCGTCGTCGAAGAGGAACTCGGCCAGGGCGCGAGCCAGTTCCGTCTTGCCCACCCCGGTGGGGCCAAGGAAGAGGAAGGATCCGATCGGCCGTCCGGCGGCGGACAGCCCGGCCCGGGACCGCCGAATCGCATTGGCCACCGCGGCCACGGCCACGTCCTGGCCGACGACCCGGCGGTGCAGGTGGTCCTCGAGTCGGATGAGCTTCTCGATCTCGCCCTCCAACAGGCGGGACACCGGTACCCCGGTCCAGCGGCTCACCACCTCGGCGACATCCTCCTCACCCACCTCCTCCTTGAGCATGGTGAGACCGGACTGCAGCTTCTGCAGGGCCTCGTTGCCTTCGGCAAGGTCTCGCTCCAGCGCCGGCAGCCGGCCATACCGGACTTCGGAGGCGCGTTGCAGGTCGCCCTCGCGCTCGGCGCGTTCGGCCTCGGCTCGGGCCGCCTCGATCGACTCCTTCGTGGCGCGGATGCGAGCGATGGCCTCCTTCTCCCGCGACCAGTGGGCGGTGAGGCGGTCGACCTCCTCGGCGGTCTCGGCGAGCTCGGCTTCGAGTGCGGCGAGCCGCTCCTTCGAGGGCGCGTCGCTCTCCTTGCGCAGCGCCGTCGCCTCGATCTCCAACTGCCGGCGGCGCCGCTCCAACTCGTCGATCTCCTCGGGCATCGAGTCGATCTCGATGCGAAGCCGGCTTCCCGCCTCGTCGATCAGGTCGATCGCCTTGTCGGGGAGATGGCGGCCGGTGATGTAGCGATCGGAGAGCACCGCGGCGGCGATGAGGGCAGAGTCCGTGATGCGCACGCCGTGATGGACCTCGTAGCGCTCCTTCAGCCCGCGCAGGATGCCGATCGTGTCCTCGACCGACGGAGCCTCCACGAGCACCGGTTGGAAGCGCCGCTCGAGGGCGGCGTCCTTCTCCACGTGCTTGCGGAACTCGTCCAGGGTGGTGGCGCCGATCATGCGGAGTTCGCCCCGCGCCAGCATCGGCTTGAGCATGTTGGAGGCGTCCATCGCCCCTTCGGCTGCGCCGGCGCCGACGATGGTGTGCATCTCGTCGATGAAGGTGATGATCTCGCCTGACGATGCCTTGATCTCGTCGAGCACCGCCTTGAGTCGCTCCTCGAACTCGCCGCGGTACTTGGCCCCGGCGACCATCGCGCCGAGATCGAGCGCGATGAGCCGCTTGCCCTTCAGCCCTTCGGGAACGTCGCCGGCGACGATGCGGCTGGCGAGGCCTTCCACGATGGCCGTCTTGCCCACGCCGGGCTCACCGATGAGGACGGGATTGTTCTTCGTGCGGCGCGACAGCACCTGGATCACGCGCCGGATCTCCTCGTCGCGCCCGATCACCGGATCGAGCTTGCCGCGTCGTGCCAGATCCACCAGGTCGCGTCCGTACTGGTCGAGGGCCTGCAGGGTGGCCTCGGGATCCTGGTTGGTGACCCGGTGTGGTCCACGCACCTCGGCAAGCGCGCCGAGCACGGCGTCGCGGTTGGCGCCGACGGCTCGCAGCGCCTCACCGGCAGCCGAGCGGGAGGCGGCGAGAGCGAGGAGGAGGTGCTCCACCGAGACGTAGGCATCCTTGAGGCGCTCCCGCTCGGTGTCGGCATCGCCGACGATCTGCGTCGCCGGGCGATCCAGGGTCGGCTCGGCGCCACCGTGGACCCGCGGCGCCCGGTCGAGTTGATCGGTGAGGCGGTTGCGCAGCACCGTCGGGTCGGCGCCGATGCCGGCGAGCAGCGGATAGATGATGCCCTCGCCATCGGCGAGCAACCCGAGGGCAAGGTGCTCGGGGGTCACCGCGGCATGGGATCGCGCCTTGGCCTCACGCTGGGCGGCGGCGATCGCCTCGGCGGCGCGTCGGGTGAAGGAAGGGTTGCGCTCCATGTCCGATACAACGCAAGCCTAGTGCAGCGTGTTCCAGAAAATATGAGTGGTGTTGTGGCAGGTTGCGTGGCGGAGTGCCGCCTCGTCCTATCCGTGATGCGCAATGCGCCGCTGCGGTACCGACTCCTCTTGCCCATATCATGAGTCCGTGCCGATCGACTCGCGAGCAGACCGGTCGTCGCGGGTCGGCTCGGTACCCCCGGGTGTCGCCCGATCCGCCGACGACCTGCAGCAGACCCTCGACCATGGCCTCCGCGGCTTTGCGGTGCACCCGGTACCGGCCGCCGCTGCCGAGGACTGGTCGATCGTCGACGGAGCGCTCCAGCACACATCGGGTGGCTTCTTCAGCATCACCGGGGTGAGCGACCTGACCGGAAGCGCCCTCATGCTGTATCAGCCCCAGGGCGCGGTGACCGGACTCCTCTCGGCTCGTGTCGAGGGCGAGCGTTGGGTACTGCTGCAGGCCCGGGCGGAGCCGGGGTGCCTGGGAGGAGTCCAGTTCGGTCCCACCGTGCAGTCCACGCCTGCCAACTACCTGCGTGTGCACGCTGGGCTGACCGCGCCGTACGCCGGGTCCTTCATCGGCTTCGATCCCCGGATCGCAATCGTCGATGACACCAGCCAACTCGATCTCGGCGAGCGGTATCTCGCCAAGACCAAGCGTTCGATCCTGCTCGAGGAGGTGGAGGCCTCCGATCCAGCGCCGGGATTCGCCTGGGCCACACCCGCGGCGTTGGCCGAATCGGTGCTGCGCAGCAGCTTCCTCAATCTCGACCTCCGGTCGATTCTCGCGGTGGCGCACTGGTCGGCGCATCCCGGTGAGGGTGAGCTCGCCCCGAGGTCGGCCGCGGTCCGGCGCAGTCTCGAGGCGGTTCCGCGACCTGAGGTGCTCGGCGACCTGCTTGCCCGTCTGCGTCGGGAGCAACCTCCGGTCCAGCGCCTCGTCGCCCTCCCGGATCTGGACAACTGGCGTCAGACCGAGATGGGATGGTCGGAGGTCGAGCCGCGGCAGGGTTTTGGCGTGCGGTTCTATGAGGTGACGGCGACCGGTCGCGAACTCCCCACCTGGGTGCAGCCGCTCGTGAACAGCTCGACCCCGGGTCAGGTTGTGCTCGCCTGCCGTCAGCGCGCCGGTCTCCTGGAGTTCTTCGTGCGTCCGGTGTCCGAGCGCGGGCTGGTGACCGGGGCGGCGCTGGGACCGTCCTTCGTGCGGTATCCGGGGGCGATCGGCGCGACTCCCGAGTGGCTGCAGCCGCCAGCGGCCGGTATCTGGTCGGAGACCGTCGAGGGCGACGAAGGCGGCCGCTTTTTCCGCGATGCCAGCACCTATCAGATCGTCCGCACCGATGCCGCACCCGGATCGGAGGACCGGAGTGGGTTCTGGCTGCGCCTCTCCGAGCTCAAGGCGCTGCTGCGGACCTCGAACACGTGCACCATCCAGCTGCGCGGGATCGTGTCGCAGTTGCTCGCCGTCGATTGAGCACCACCGGCATCAGCGTCGTCTGCCTGCCGCAGGAGGACGCCACGACGCAACCTGATGGGTCGTGGACCAAGAAGAGTCGGCGGGAGCGCGAGAAGTTCCCGGGAATCGTCTGCACCGTCGTGGCGTTGACCGCGGCATGCCGAAAGCGGTCTGGAAGGGAGCGGTGATCGCCGAGAGCGATGACACGATCGTCATCGAGGGCAACCACTACTTCCCGGCCGAGAGCGTCCGCCGCCAGTACCTCGCCGACAGCGACCGTCACACGGTTTGCGCCTGGAAGGGAATCGCCTCGTACTACGACGTCGTGGTCTCCGGTGAGACCAACCCGGCGGCCGCCTGGTACTACCCAGACCCTTCGGAAGCCGCCCGGTCGATCTCCGGACGCATTGCCTTCTGGCGCGGGGTGGAGGTCGAGGCCTGACCCGGGCGCACGGGCATCGGGCATCGGTCCGTGCCGTCTGGGCGCCAGCCGGAAGCTACCCCTCCCGCCGCACATCCGGAAGGTTCCGTACCACCGGTCCCAGTCCGGCGGCGGCGAGACGCTCCTCCGCCTCGCCGAGGAGTCGGCGCAGCCGGGTCACCTGATGGCGGAGTCGCTCCGTCTCGTCGCGCAACTCGAGGATCTTGCGAACCCCTTCGAGGTTGATGCCCTCGCTGGTGAGCTCCTGGATCAGGCCGAGCTGCTCCAGATCCTGATCGGAGTAGCGGCGAGTGCCACCGGGGGTG
>JACRIT010000037.1 GCA_016215655.1 Acidimicrobiia bacterium | reverse complement strand
TTGCTTGCGGTAGCCGACCCACCTCCGGCGAACGTCACCTCACCACCCCCCTCGAAGTCGAAGAACGACACTTGAGTCGTGTCGTCGTCGACGGTGTTGCCGCCAGCATCTTCGACGTAGGCGGTATATGTCCGCAAACAGCCCGGCTTGAGCTTGCTGTTCGAACCGGCGAGTCGGATCTGGTAAGCCGGACCCGTCGTCGTCGTGGTCGTGGTCGTCGTCGCCTCAGTCGTCGTCGCCTCAGTCGTCGTCGTCGCCTCCGTCGTCGTGCCCTCAGGCTCCGTCGTCGTGGTCGTCGTCCCCGCCGTCGTCGTCGTGGTCGCCGCAGTCGTGGTCGTGGTCGCCGCAGTCGTGGTCGTGCCTGCCGTGGTGGCGGGCGCCGCGGCAGTCGTGGTCGTGGTCGCCGCAGTCGTGGTCGTGCCTGCCGTGGTGGTGGGCGCCGCGGCAGTCGTGGTCACCCCATCAGGCGGCTCGTCCGGACCTGCGACTTCCGTCGTGGTCGTGGTCGGGCCGTCGACGACGCAATTGCCGTCCTCGTCCACGATGCCGCCATCCAACTCGCAGTTGAACTGGATCCAATCGGAGGTGTTGAGGTCGTCGGGGATCGGCACCGGATCACCGACGTTGCCCGCTTCGTCCACCTCCACCATGAACCCCGAAGGAATCAACGTGCCGCTCACGGCGACACTTCCGTCGAACACCGCCACCGTGGTCACCCCGGTCACCGGATTGACGAAGACGGCGTAGATCGTCCCCTGCACCGAAGCCGTCGCCGTCGGAGTGATCACCTCGAAGCGACTCGCCGAGTCCGTCAACTCGGTGACCCGGCTGTAAGAACTGCCTTCGCCCTGCTCGCCTTCGATCACCTTCGACTGATCCTCGTTGTCGAGGATCTGCAGCGTCACGATGGTGAAGGTGGTGTTCTCATCCAAACGGGTGATGCTCCCATCGAAGTACTCGATGGCCGCCCGGCCATCGGCACCGGTGCGAATCGTGTAACCCTCCTCCAGGGCCTGACCATCCACGGCGAGACCGAAGTCAGCCGAGGGAGGCTGCACCTCGACCGTGCCGGCGAGGACCCGCAGCGAGGCCGACGCCTCGGGAACCCCGGCATCATCGGACCCACCACCCGAGCACGCCGCGGCGGCAAAGGCGAGCAGCACGATGCCGATGGTGAGTTTGCGCGCCGTCGATGCGTCCATGTGAGGCCCCCTTTGGACCGACCCGCGGTAGCAGGGTCGAACGGCCCAAGTGGCAGGACTTTAGCCCCTGTCTGGCCCGCATGCCGAGACTTCCACCCCGGTGACGGCACCGGCGAAGCCCCTAACCGATCGCCAAGGGGGGCACGGCCGTCAGCGCCACCACACCACCTTGCGTCCCTCGAAGAGCTCGATGAGGGCCTGGTTGACCGGATCGGGCTGCTCGATGGGAGGGAGATGGCCTGCCCGGGGGACGATGGTGGTGCGGGCGCCGGGGATGGCGGCTGACAGTTCCCGCGCCTTGTCGGGCGGGATGAGGGTGTCCTCCTCCCCCCCGATGACGACCGAGGGCACCGAGATCGTGGGCAGCAGCGCGGTGCGGTCCTTGCGCTCCTTCATCCCGGCGAGCGACGCCACCAGGGTCTCATAGCGGGTCCCTTCGATCATGGAACGGAGGCGCGCCTGGGCGCGGCGCGAGGGCGTCCGTCCCAGCTGCGCCCGCACGATCTCGTCGGCGAAGGCGCCCCGGCCCTTGTCGAGGATGCGATCGACCATGGCATCGCGGGCCGCCCGGGCATCGGGCCCATCCGCACCGGCCCGGGTGTCGATGAGTCCCAGCGACCGCACCAGATCCGGACGGAGCTCCCACAGTGCCAGGGCGACGTAGCCGCCCATGGACAGGCCGATGATGTCGGCGTTGGCGATCCCCAGCGCCTCGAGGAGACCGGCGATGTCGTCGGCGAGCATCTCCATGGTGAGGACCCCATCGACCGTGGGATCGGACTTGCCGAAGCCGCGCAGATCGGGGGCGATGCAGTGGCGGACGTGGGCAAGGCCCTTCAACTGGTCGAGCCAGAGGCTGTGGTCGAGGGGGAAACCGTGGATGAACACCGCGGCCGGGCCCTCGCCCGACTCGCGGTAGAAGAGCATGTTCCCGTTGACGCGCGCATAGGGCATCGGTTACTCCCGTCACGGTCGCTTCGGCTCCAGTTTCACACACCTTGAGCACGGCGGCACCGTGGTTCAGTTCTCGGCCTGCGGTACCGTCTCGACCGTGAAGCGCTCCCTCCTCGCCGTCCTCCTCGTCGTCGGTGCCTGCGGCACCGGGTCGTCCGCGGCGACGACCACCCAGCCGGCGGCGACCACCTCCGCCGTCACGACCTCGCCGGTGACGACCTCGGCGGCCACCACCTCCCCGGTGGGAGACGGCGATGCCCCCGCCGGCACCACCGCCGAGGTGACCGAGGTCCTCGATGGCGACTCGATCGCCGTGGTGGTCGGCGGCCGCGACGACGAACTGCGACTGCTCGGCATCAACGCCCCCGAGCCGGATGAGTGCTTCGCCGACGAGGCCCGGGCCCTCCTCGCCACGGTGGCACGGGACCGCATCGTCATCGTCGGCGATGGGCGTGACCAGTTCGGCCGGATCCTCGGCTACGCCTACCGCGGCGCCGACAACCTCAATCAGTGGATGCTCGCTTCCGGGGGCGCACTGGCCACGACGCCGGACCACGACCTCCTCCCCGACTTCCTCGCCGCCGAGCAGGATGCGGAGCTGCGCGGCATCGGGATGTGGGCGGAAGGGATCTGTGCCTCGGCGGCGGCTTCCGGCGTGTCCATCTACGAGGTGGAATTCGACGCTCCCGGCCGGGATGACGAGAACCCCAACGGCGAATACGTGATCATCGCCAACGAGGGTGACCCGGCCAACCTCACCGGATGGATGCTGCGCGACGAGTCCTCGGCGCACCGCTACGCCTTCCCCGACGGGACCGTGCTCGGCTTCGGGAAATTCCTCGTCGTCCGCTCGGGTTGCGGCGACGACACCGCCGAGGACCTCTACTGGTGCGCCGAGGGTGCCGTGTGGAACAACGACGGCGACACCGCCCTGCTCATCGATCCCGATGGCGCCTACGTGTCGCGGCTGAGGTATTTCGGTGACTGAGCCGATCGACACCCTCGGGCGTCCGCTGCGCGACCTGCGGGTGTCGGTCACCGATCGGTGCAACTTCCGCTGCACCTACTGCATGCCCCGCGAGGTCTTCGGACGCGACTATCAGTTCCTCGAACGCAGCCTGCTGCTCACCTTCGAGGAGATCACCCGCGTGGTGCGGCTCGCCGCCGGGCTCGGCGTCACCAAGGTGCGCCTCACCGGAGGCGAACCGCTCCTCCGCAAGGGCCTGCCCGATCTGGTGGCGATGCTCGCGGTCGTCGAGGGGATCGACGACCTCACCCTCACCACGAACGGGTCGCTCCTCGCTCGCGACGCCGTCGCCCTGGCCTCTGCCGGGTTGCGCCGGGTGTCGGTGAGCCTCGATTCACTCGACGACGCCACCTTCATGGCGATGAACGACGCCGGCTTTCCGGCATCGAAGGTGCTCGAGGGGATCGATGCCGCCGCCGCCGCCGGGCTGGGACCGATCAAGATCAACATGGTGGTCAAGCGCGGCGTCAACGACGGCGACGTCGTCGCCATGGCCGAACGGTTCAGGGGCACCGGACACATCGTGCGGTTCATCGAGTACATGGATGTCGGCACCAGCAACGGCTGGCGACTCGACGACGTCGTGCCGGCCGCCGAGGTGCTCGCTGCCATCTCGAAGCGCTTCCCCCTGGATCCCATCGCCCCGAACTATCCCGGCGAGGTCGCCAACCGCTATCGGTATCGCGATGGTGGCGGCGAAATCGGCGTGATCGCCTCGGTCACCCGTCCGTTCTGTGGATCGTGCACCCGGGCGCGCCTCTCGGCGGAGGGCAGCCTGTACACCTGCCTGTTTGCCACCTCGGGCCACGACCTGCGCGCCCGATTGCGCGCCGGCGCCACCGACGACGACATCCTCGACACGCTGCGCTCGATATGGACGAGACGCGGTGACCGCTACTCGGAGATTCGCTCCGAGGCGACCGCGGGCTGGCAAAAGGTGGAGATGTCGTACATCGGCGGCTGAGAGGCTCAGCGGATAGGACGCTGGTTCGACCTGGAGTCGGCCCAAGATCGGGCTGACTCCAGATTCCGGGGCTCCCTATCCGCTGAGCCCCTGAACGAGCGCACATGGTCTCGGGTACGGATGACCGGGCGGTATCGTGACTCCGATGGATCCCCAAGAGCGCGCGTGTCTCGGCAAGATGACCCACCCGGTGCGCGGCTTCCTCCATGGCATCGCCGCGGTGGTCTCCTTCGTGGGAGCCATCCTGCTGCTCACCCTCACCCCGGGCGGCGTGGGAAGGCGGCTGTCGGTGTTCGCCTTCGGCCTCAGCCTGGTGGCGCTGTTCACGACGAGCTCGCTGTACCACTCGGTGCCGTGGGGCGGGATCTGGAAGAAGCGGATGCAGAAGCTCGATCACACCATGATCACGGTGCTCGTCGCCGGGACCTTCACCCCCATCGCCGCCATCGTGCTCGACGGATGGCTGCGGTGGGCCACCCTCGGGGTGCAATGGGGCATCGTGGCCATCGGTGCGATCTACAAGGCGAAGACGAAGGCCGGGCGCCACTGGGTCTCGGTGGCTTTGGCCACCACCCAGGGATGGCTCGCCGTCTTCCTCGTCTGGCCGCTGGCACAGCGGCTGCCCTGGACGGCGCTGCTGCTCATCGGACTCGGCGGGGTGCTGTACACCGTGGGCATGGTGTTCCTCGTGACGCAACGGCCCCGGCTCTGGCCGCGGGTGTTCTCCTACCACGAGGCCTTCCACGTGCTCGTGGTGGCGGCGGCGGCACTCCATTTCGCCTTCATCGCCGCCTACGTCGCCCGGTACGGGATCTAGCGGCCTCCGCGGGTCAGGCGGGGACGATCCCCATCCGGCGTTCGAAGATCTCGGCCTTGCGGAGCACGGTGGCCGGGATCTCCATCACCTTCTCCTGCAGCTCACGCGCCTTGGCGGTGAGCCCGGTGAGGTTCTCGATGCCCCAATCGCGGATCAGCGGGAGCAGCACCCGATCGTGGTGGATGCGAAGGTTGTACACACCCGCCTTGGCCATGTCCACGGCACGCCGCACGAAGCCGGGGATGGACGTGCCCGGCATGGTGAAGTTGCCAAAGACCCGATTGATCGCCTCGAGCATCGAGTCGGGCTCCTGCTCCAGGAGGGCGGCGGCCACACCCCGATAGAAGAGGAAGTGGTGGTTCTCATCGGAAGCGATACGCGCCATGATCTCGTAGGCCACGGGATCATCGGCGAGCTTGCCGGCGTTGCGATGGCTCACCCGGGTGGCCAGTTCCTGCGCCGAGGTGTAGACGAAGAGCGCCGGGAGATCCGCACGCCCGGTGTGGTGGCCCGCCTCCATCGTGTGCAGCCGATCGTTCTCCAGGGCCCGCGGATCGCAGTTGCGCGACGTCAGCAGGTACGAGCGCAGCGCGATCGAGTGCTGGCCCTCTTCGGCCGTCCACAGGTGGGTCCACCGTTCCAGGGCCGACCCCTCCGGCATGTGCGAGGCGATCTCGGCGTGGTAATAGGGAAGATTGTCCTCGGTGAGCAGATTCAGGACGAGCGAGGTGCGCACCTCGGGTGAGAGGGTCGCCTGCGACTCCTCCCAAGGTTCTTCGCGGAAGCTGCGGCCCTGCTCCCACGGCACATAGTCGTGGGCGTACCAGTGCTCGCGACGCTCCCGGTGCTCGGCCATGAGGCGCTCCACCACGGGTTCGACCGCGGCGACGAGTTCGAGATCATGTTCCCTGGACATGGGGCCCCCATGAGGTGGATACCGGGGAAAGCCCGGTTGACTCCACCTTACCCCTCAGGGGTTGCTGTGCGCGGTCGAAACCACCGAAAGCGCGATCATTTCGCAGTGGCCGCGGCCGCTGGCAGGGAGGATCTGCCCGATCACGATCCTCCCCGATCCCATCGACACGCCGGCGCGACAACGACGGCGATCGACGCGCTTCAACCCGGTCTCAGGAGGCGACCCAACGCTCGGCGACGCTCTTCATCTCCATGAAGAGCCGCAGGTAGTCGGGGCCACCGGCCTTCGAATTCGTGCCCGACATGTTGAAGCCGCCGAAGGGCTGCACCCCGACGAGTGCTCCGGTGATCTTGCGGTTGATGTAGAGATTGCCGACGTGGAACTCGCGCCGCGCTCGCTCGATGCGGCCGCGATCTCGCGAGTACAGCCCGCCGGTGAGTCCGAACTCCGTCCCGTTGGCGATGTCGAGTGCATCGTCGAAGTCGCGGGCCCGGATCACCGACAGCACCGGGCCGAAGATCTCGTGCTGGGCGAGTCGCGCTCCGGGATCGACGTCGGCGAAGATCGTCGGCTCGAGGTACCACCCACCGTCGAGGTCCACCGCGGATCCCCCCAGCACGAGGCGTCCCTCGTGTCTGCCCTTGTCGATCTCGGCGAGGACCGAACGGTGCTGCGCCGCCGAGATCACCGGACCGACGGGGAAGTTCTCCTCGGGGGGCCCGATGCGGAGCGAGGAGGCGCCTGCGACGACCCGGTCGAGCACGTCGTCGTAGATGTCGCTCACCAGGATGAGCCGTGACGCCGCGGAGCACTTCTGACCCTGGAATCCGAAAGCCGACCGCACCGCATCGGCGGCGGCGGCCTTCAGGTCCGCGGTCTCGTCGACGATCATGGCGTCCTTGCCGCCCATCTCGAGGAACGCCCGCTTCAGCCACTTCTGTCCGGGTGCCACCTTCGCGGAGCGCTCGGCGATGCGCAGGCCGATCTCCTTCGACCCGGTGAAGTTCACGAACCGCGTGAGCGGGTGGTCGACGAGGTGGTCGCCGATGGCTCCGCCGGACCCGGGGACGTAATTGATCACCCCGGCGGGCATCCCGGCCTCGGCGACCATCTCCATGAAGCGGACGCCGATCACCGGCGTGTTCGACGCCGGTTTGATGACGATGGTGTTGCCGGCGAGCACCGGACCCATGGCCATGCCGATGAGGATCGCCCCGGGGAAGTTCCACGGCGGGATGACCACGCCGGCGCCCATCGGAATCAGGTGCGACTCGTTCTCCTCACCGGGAACGGAGACGATGTCGAGTGGGGCGGCGAGGCGCACCGCCTGACGGGCGTAGTACTCGACGAAGTCGATCGCCTCGGCGACGTCGGCCTCGGCCTCCAGCCAGTTCTTGCCTGCCTCGAAGGTCTCGATCGCGGCCAGCTCGTACTTGTTGCGGCGCATGATCGCCGCCAGCTTCACCCCGATCCGGGCTCGATCCTCGACAGGACGCGACGACCATGAGGGGAAGGCAGCCCACGCCGCCTGCAGCGCCCGCTCGGCCTCGGCGACCCCGCCGGCGGCCACGGTTCCCACCACCTCGGCGGGTCGCGCCGGGTTCACGCTCGCGATCGACGACCCGGTCTCGAGCCACTCGCCATCGATGACCAGGCCGTACGCCGCGCCGAAGCGGGACCGCACCCCGGCGAGGGCCAGCTCGTACGCCGCCTTCTTCGCAGGATCGGTGAAGTCCGAGTAGGCCTCGGGGAAGTAGGGGTGGAACATGACACTCCTCGGATGCGGCAGCTCACCCAAGTATCGCGCTGCCGGAGGACCGTCAGCGCACGCCGACGGCGAGATCCTCCCCGCGCCATTGCCGCATGTCGTCGTCGACACCCTGCAGCACGAGCCGCGCCGCCACGAGGAACAGCATCAGCGCCCCGAGCGCCACCTCGCGGGGCAAACCGGCCACCGTCACGACGAGGCCCCACACGAGAGGGCCGAGGAACGTGGCAAACCGGCCCACCGTGGCGTAGAGCCCGTAGAACTCACCGAGGTGACGCGGCGGTGAGATGCGCTGCATGTACACCCGGTCCGCCGCCCACGTGGCGCCGAGGGCGAGCCCACCGAGCCCACCGAGCGGCCAGGCGAGCGCCCGAGCCCCGGCGGCGCCGGCGACGACGCCGATGGCCATCGCCAGCATCCAGAGGTACAGCACGGCGTGGAGCAGGCGCCGGGGCCCAAACCGATCGACGAGCCGCCCTCCCACGTAGCCACCGACGATGGCGGTCGTGATGGCGGCGGTGAGGAGGAGTTGGAGGTCCGACGAGGTGAAGCCGAGCTCCTCCTTGGCATAGATGGTGAGGTAGCCGCCGATGAGCGTGTTGACGGCGTCGGTGTAGAGAAACCGTCCCACGAGGAATCGCGCCACGCCGCGATAGGTCCGGGCCTTGCGCCACGAACTCACGAGGCGGCGCACGCTCGAGAGCAGTGTCGGCGCCGGGCCGGGGGCAATCGGCCGCGGGCGCTCGCGCACCCACACGAAACAGGGGATGGCGAAGAGGAGGAAGCACACCGCGATCGCCTTGAACACGGCATCGTGGCCGTGTTCGTCGAGGAGGAGCGCTCCGATGCCGACGGCGACGAACGAGCCCAGGTAGCCGACGGCGATCCCGATCCCGGAGACCCTGCCGACGTTCTCCGGTGTGGAGACATCGGGAAGCATGGCGTCGTAGACCACGGCTCCGAGGTTCACCCCGATGAGGGCCAGTGAGAAGAGCGCCAGCGAGGCGACCACCCCGGTCGAGGCGAGCAGGAACGTGGGCACCACGGCGGCAATCGTCATCGGCACGAGGTAGCGCACCCGCGTCCCGCGGTGGTCGCTGCGGGCCCCGATCCAGGGACCGAGCACGATGACCACAACCATGGCGGCATCGACGGCGATGGTGAGGGCGAGGTCGGCGGTGTCGCCCCGGGTCACCCACCGCGGCAGCCCACTTCGCTGGTCGGTGAGCCAGTCCGCAAAGTAGAGCGAGCCGACGCCGAGCGCGAAGATCGTGTTGGCGAGGTCGTAGACGGCCCAGGCGGCGACGCTGCGGCGGGTCGGCCGCCAGGTGGACTCCACCGGCGCAAGGTACCAGGAGGCCGAACGAGATCGGCCCGGCGACTACACCGTGTCAGGCGGCGATGGGAAGCGCCGGTCCGCACAGCGGACAGTCGGCGGACGGGCAGCGATCGACGGTCTCGACGTCGAGGATCTCCAGCGCTGCCAGCGCCGCCGCCACTGCGGCGTCGCCCTCGGATCGGGATGTGGTGGTCTTCGTGCTCATGGTCCTCAACCTACGACTCGGGTATGACACATATGAGACGCTTCACCAGGGTGATCGGGTTCCGGGCGGAATCGTTACCCGGCGGCCAGATGGCAGATGGCCAGATGCCAGATACCAGATACCCGATACCCGATGCCCCTTCGGGAGACGGGCTGATGGCCAATGGCCAACGGCCAACGGCGAATGGCCGACGGCTGCCTACCGCTTCGCCGCGGCAAGCAGCGCCCGCACTTCCTCGTCACCCACCTGGGCGAAGTCCTCGTAGAACTCCCCCACGGCGCCGAACCAGCGGGGCTGCAGGGGACACACCAGCTCGTCGACCATGACGGCGAGCGCGGCGATGGTCTCGGGCGGTCCGACCGGGACGGCGCACACGAGATGTCGCGGCTCACCGCGAGCCGCTTGGGCGAGTGCGGCGCGCAGCGTCGCCCCGGTGGCCACCCCGTCGTCGGTCACCACCACGACGCGATCCGCCATCGGCGGCACCGGCCCGAAGGCCTGTTGACGCCGCCCCACCTCATCGACTGCGTCGGCGACGATGCGATCACAGGTCGCCGCGTCCACACCGAGACGAACGAGGAGTTCGGCATCGAGCAACGGGATGCCGTCCACGGCGACGGCGCCGACGGCGAGCTCGGGATTGCGCGGAGCCCGCACCTTTACCGCGGTGAGCACCCCGAGGTCGCCGCGCAGCGCCGAGGCAAGCTCGGCGGCGACCACCACACCGCCCCGGGGACCGCCGAGGACGAGCGGATCGCCTCCGGCGAGGTGCTCGAGAAGCCCGGCGAGCACCACACCGGCCTCGCGGCGATGGCGATACCCGGCCACGGTCCCAGCGTACCGGCCGGGCGGTACCGTGAAACCGATGCGACGCCTGCTCCTCGTGGCCAACCCCGCAGCGTCCGGGTTCACCGCGATGCTGCACCGCTCGGTGGTCACCGCACTGCGCCCCCGGTTCGACGTGACTCCGATCTGGCCGAACGGACCGGAGGAAGCCGAGGCGGCTGCGGCCGCAGCCGCCGCCGAAGGCATCGAGGTGGTGGCGGCGATGGGTGGCGACGGCATCGTGCATCGCGTCGCCAACGGCGTCGTCGGCTCTGCCACCGCCCTGGCGGTGATCCCCGCCGGAACCAGCAACGTGTTTGCCCGCCTCACCGGCCACCCCCGCCGGGGCGCGGCGGCAGCCATCGCCCTCGCCGCCTCGCGCCGGGTCCGAACGCTCCCCACGGTTCGCCTCCACGCCGTCGGCGAAGGCGGGCCGATCGCCCGGGTGGCGGTGTTCGCCGCCGGCCTCGGTTACGACGCCGATGTGATCCACGACTCGGACCAGCGTCCGCTGCGCAAGGTCGGCGCCGGCACCATCCACTACGCCCGCAGCGCGATACGCGTGGCGTTCGGCGGCTACCGCCGCCGGGCCCCGGATCTCGCCGTGGCGGTGGACGGTGTCTCCGGGCGCGCCGTCACCCTCATCGCCCAGGTCCACGATCACTTCACCTACCTGGGACGGCGCCCCCTCACCATTTCCCCCCGCGGGGGACCTGCGGTGGTGACGATCCGGCGGGCCACCCCGCTGCGCCTCCTGCGTGTCGTGGCCGCCGCGGCGCGGGGACGCGACCCTGGCACCGTGTCGGGGGTTCGGGTGTGGCACCC
>JACRIT010000036.1 GCA_016215655.1 Acidimicrobiia bacterium | reverse complement strand
GGCTCCTCTTCGTCGTCGAGGAGACCCTGGAAGGCGTCGGCGAGGCGCTGTTCGTGTGGGCGCTGCTGAGCCATCGCCTCGGTGGATCCGAACCACGGCGGGTGTCCGCCGGTTGAGCACCCCGGGCCCTCGGACCTGCTGCCGCTAGCCTCGCCGCCTCCGATCGTGAGCACCGACCCCGCGCCCTGGCGGATGCGAGAGGTCACCCGCTCCGCGTGACCTTCCCAGGTTGACGGATGCCGCCGGCCGCCGCATCCTGGGCGGGACATAGGAGGCATGGCATGCGTGAAGCGGTGATCGTCTCGACGGCGCGGACGCCCATCGGCCGGGCCTACCGGGGGGCGTTCAACAATCTCGAGGGTCCGTCGCTGGCCGCCCACGCCATCCGGGCCGCCGTCGAGCGGGCCGGGGTCGGGGCCGCCGAACCCGACGACGTTGTCATGGGCAACGCCCTCACCCAGGGGACGACGGGATTCAACGTCGCCCGGCAGGCAGCGCTCACTGCCGGCCTCGCCGAGACGGTGGGCGGCATGACCGTCGATCGGCAGTGCTCCTCGGGGATGATGGCCATCGCCATCGCCGCCAAGCAGGTGATCCACGACTCGATGGCGGTCGTGGTGGCTGGAGGTCTCGAGTCGATCAGCCTGGTGCAGAACCAGAACATGAACCAGTATCGGGCGATGGACCCCGCCCTGCTCGCACTCCAACCCAACATGTACATGCCGATGCTGCACACCGCAGAGGTGGTGGCGGAGCGCTATCGGGTGTCGCGGGAACTCCAGGACACCTATTCCCTGCAGAGCCAGCAGCGCACCGCGGCCGCCCAGGCGGCCGGTCGTTTCGATGGTGAGATCGTTCCGGTGACCGCGATGAAGCTCGTGAAGGACAAGGAGACCGGTGTCGAGTCGGCGGTCGAAGTCACGCTCGATCGTGACGAGGGCAACCGGCCCGACACCACCGCCGAGGGCCTCGCATCGCTGGCGCCGGTCCTGGGCGGCACCATCACGGCGGGCAATGCCAGCCAGCTCTCCGACGGGGCCTCGGCGTGTGTGGTCATGGAGGCGAAGCTGGCGGAACGGCGGGGCCTGGAGCCCCTCGGTTTCTACCGGTCGATCGCCGTCGCCGGATGCGCTCCCGACGAGATGGGCATCGGACCGGTCTTTGCGGTGCCGAAGCTCCTCGAACGCGCCGGGCTCACCGTGGGCGACATCGGGCTGTGGGAGCTCAATGAGGCCTTTGCCGTGCAGGTGGTGTACTGCCGCGATCGGCTTGGCATCCCCGACGAACTCCTCAACGTGGACGGGGGGGCGATCTCGATCGGGCATCCCTACGGGATGAGCGGTGCCCGCATGGTCGGTCATGCCCTCATCGAGGGCAAGCGCCGCGGGGTCCGCTACGTGGTGGCGACGATGTGCATCGGCGGTGGCATGGGGGCGGCCGGGCTGTTCGAGGTCGCCTAGGGCCGCACAACCCGCCAAACGGTGGCATGGCAGGGGCCGACCGGCCCTGGTGCCATGCGAACGAAGACGGCTAAATGCGCATGTCCCTGGAGGGAGGCGTCGGCGACGACGCCTCCCTCCTTCGCGTTCAAGGAGGCCTCATGAAGAAGTGGATCCTGCCGGGACTGGTGATGCTGGTCGGCGCTGCGCTGATCGCCGTTGCCGTGTTCCGCAATTTGTTTGCGGTCGGTCCGGCGTTCGAGTCGATGATCGAGGACTTCCGGCCGTGGCTGACCGATGACTCGATCTCGGCACTGCGGACCGACCTCGATGGTCTCGAGGGTGCGGTGACCGAGTTCGAGACGGCGATGGCGCCGGCGCTCGCCGGTCAGCTGGGGATGACCCCGGAGGAGTTCGGCGCGATGGTGGCGGCGCAGTTCCCGGCGGTGGCCACCGGGATGGCGACGGTGCCCGAGGCGGCGGGTTCGTTCCGCGGCATCGTCGATCTGCTCGACGCCCAGCAGGACAACTTCGTCCTCGCGGACGAGATCCCGACCAGCGATCTTCCGGCCACGACGGTCCCGTGGGGGATGGTGGCTGCAGGCGGCCTGGCGATCGTTCTCGGGGTGCTCATGGCTCTCGGCAAGGGTCGGACGGGGGCGGTCGCGGTGCTGGTGCTCGGAATCCTGTTGCTGGCGGCGCCGTTCGTGCTGTCGCTACCGGACAAGGCGCAGGGCGCCGATGATCTGAATGCTGCCCTCAAGCCGGTGTACAACGCCGAGCTCGTCGGGGGAGCCTCGGGGGCGCTCGAGGTGATCGGGGCCATGGGCAACGAGATGAGCGAGACCATGCTCCCCGGACTCGGAGCGATGCTGGGAATGGATGAGACCGAGGTCCAGGCATTCCTGGGCCAGAACTTCCCCGCCATCGCCGCGGCGATGACCAGCCTGCCCGACGCGATGGGGCGATTCACCGGAATGGTCGGGGCATTTGCCGACAACCTCGACAACTACGACACCCTCAAGCCGGTGGCCTTCGTCCCCATCGTGTGGACGCTGGTCGCCGCCGGCGGGGCACTCGTGATCCTCGGTGGTCTCGGACTCATGCGTCGCAAGACCGCCTGACCCGACTTAGGCATGATGCGGGGGAGCCTGCGGGCTTCCCCGCATCATGTTTCCAGGGTTTGGTGCGCCATCGGGACCTTCGCACTCGGACCCGGGACCTCCGCCACTGCCCTGACGCTGCGGCGAGGCATACGGTGCGGGAGATGCATCAGATGCACCAGAAGCGGCACAGGGGGCACGGGTGACGACCTATCTCACCGCCAAGGACCTGCAGGAGCTCATCCGGGTCGACAAGTCGACCATCTACCGGATGGCGGAGGACGGACGCCTTCCCGCTGTCAAGGTGGGCCGTCAGTGGCGATTCCCCGAGCGCGAGGTGATGGGATGGCTGGGAGCCGACACCGGCAGCGTCCCCATGCGCGTCGAGCACAACCTGCGTGAACTGGTCTCGGCGGAGGTCGCCTCCTCCGTGGCGGATCTCACCGCCGCCGCCCTCGGGGTCACCGTGGTGATCACGGACATGGACGGCGAGCCACTCGCCCCCGTCGCCAATCCGTGCGGGCTCTTCGATGCCGTGGCCGCGGATCCCGCGGTGCTGCCGCGCTGCATCGCCACGTGGCGCAAGTACGGATCGGTGCCCGACCTCGTTCCCCGATTCGGACGCAGCGAGTTCGGGTTCCTCTGCGCCCGCGCCTTCGTGCGACGTGACGCCCGCCTGCTCGGCATGATCATCGCCGGGGGCGTGGCTCCGGATGCGTGGCCACCTGCCGCCGACGAGGTGGCGCGCATCGCCACCACCCTGGGTGTGGCGGAGTCGGTCATCGGCGACCACGCCGGGGAGGTCTTCCACCTCAGCCACGCCGACCAGGTGAGGTTGCTCGGGTTGCTGCCCCGTGCCGCGGTGCTGGTGTCCCAGATCGCCGAAGAGGCCGGTGCGGTGGCCGGCACGCTGACCGCCATCGCCGGTCTTGCCGAACGAAGGAGCCAGACATGAAGAAGCTCGTGGTGCTCGGGGCGGGTCTCGCCGGGACGATGGCGGTCAACCGCGTTCGCCCCCGCCTCGACGAGGACGAGTGGGAGATCACCATCGTCGATCAGGACGAGACCCACATCTACCAGCCGGGACTGCTGTTCATCCCCTTCGGGATGTACCAGGCCGCCGACGTGAAGCGGCCGCGTCGCGACTTCATCCCCTCGGGTGTCCGCTTCGTCCTCGCCCCCATCGAAGGCGTCGACCCTGCGGCGCAGCGGGTCACCCTGGGCGGTGGACGCCAGCTCGAGTACGACTACCTCATCATCGCCACCGGAACGACACCACGACCCGAGCAGACCGCGGGTCTGCTGGGCGATGCCTGGCGCGACTCGGTGCACGACTTCTACACGCTCGAAGGGGCCACGGCCCTGGCGCATCGGTTGGAGCGCTGGGACGGCGGTCGGATCGTCGTCAACGTGATGGAGCTCCCGTTCAAGTGCCCGGTGGCGCCGCTGGAGTTCGTGTTCCTCGCCGATTGGTGGTTGCAAGAGCACGGCATGCGCGACCGCGCCGAGGTCGTGTACGTGACGCCGCTCTCCGGCGCGTTCACGAAGCCGGTCTCCTCGCGCCGGCTCGGCCACCTGCTCGAGGAGAAGAAGGTCGGTCTCGAGACCGACTTCTACACCGAGCACGTCGATGCCTCCGCCGGGAAGATCGTGTCCTACGACGAGCGTGAGGTCCCCTTCGACCTGCTGGTGAGCATTCCGGTGAACATGGGGGCCGACTTCGTCGGCGCCTCGGGTCTGGGCGACGAACTGAATCACATCCCGGTGGACCGCAGCACCTTCGCCGCCGAGGGGCATCCCAACCTCTTCGCCCTGGGCGACGCCGCCGAGCTCGGCACCTCCAAGGCCGGATCGGTGGCGCACTTCGCCGCCGAGGTCTTCACCGCCAACTTCTTGCGGGGGCTGCGTGGACTGCCACCGCACGAGGAGTTCGACGGTCACGCCAATTGCTTCATCGAGTCGGGTTTCGGCAAGGCGATGCTCATCGACTTCAACTACACCACCGAACCGCTCCCGGGGAAGTTCCCCCTGCCCGGGGTGGGGCCGTTCACCCTGCTCGAGGAGACCGAGATGAATCACTGGGGCAAGTTGATGTTCCGGTGGACCTACTGGAACGTGCTGCTCCGGGGCAAGGACCTCCCCCTGCCGAGCCGGATGCTGCTTGCCGGGAAGGAGACCGCATGACCACCGCCACCCAGCCCGATCTCGAACCCCTGGTCACTCGCATCGACGAGCTGACCGCCCGGGTGGAGAAGCTGATCCAGTGCACCGACGAGAACCGCCGGATGCGCCAGGGGTGGGCGGACTTCCAGGCCGACCTCACCCCGGTGGCGACCCGGGCCATGGAGCGCACCATCGAGAGGCTCGACGGTTCCACGATCGACGCCGATGCCGTGATCGGCCTGCTCATCCACCTGGCCGAGGCGGCGCCGCGGCTGGAACGGACCGTCGACACCCTGGTCTCGGTCGGCGAACTCACCGCCGAGGTGGGCGACGTCGGCGGTGTGGTGTTCGAGTCGCTCATCCAGCGGCTCGACGACCTGGGGAGGCGGGGCTACTTCACGTTCGCCGCCGGGGCGCTCGCCGTCCTCGATCGCATCGTCACCTCGTTCGGTGAGGAGGACCTGGAGCAGCTGGGCGACAACGTCGTGCTCATCCTCCAGACGGTGAAGGAGATGACCCAGCCGGAGATCATGCAGATGATGCAGCGCACGGTTCGCATCGTGCGCGAGGGGGATCAACCGGAGAAGTTGAGCCTGTTCCGCCTGCTCCGCGAGATGCGCGATCCGGAGGTGAAGCTCGGGATGTACCGGGCGATCGCCCTCCTGCGCGCCGTCGGCGGCGACGCGGACAGGGGAATCGAACCACGAGAGGAGACGACGAGATGACGACAACGCTCATCGCCGGACGTGAAATCCACGTCGACGAAGAGGGATTCATGACCGTGCCCGCCGAGTGGACGGAGGACCTTGCTCCCCTCCTCGCCAAGCAGGTCGGAATCGACGAGCTCACCCCTGATCACTGGGTGGTGATCCGATTCCTGCGCAGCGACTTCGCCGCCGAGGGCGAGACCGCGACGCTGCGTCGCATCTCGACGAACGCCGGCGTCCCCACCAAGCGGCTGTTCGAGCTGTTCCCGCAGAAGCCGGGGAAGAAGATGGCCTATGTGGCCGGGCTGCCCAAGCCCAAGGGCTGCATCTAGGCGGAGAGGAGTGACCACACCATGACCACACAAACCGCACCAAGGATCCCCTCGTTCATGGAGAAGAAGGCGGATCGCAAGATCTGCTTCATCTGCTCGAAGGGCAACCTCGACATGGCCTATCCGGCCCTCATCATGGCGAACGGCGCCGTCGGTGAGGGGATCGAGACCCACATCTTCTTCACGTTCTGGGGCATGGACATGATCAACCGCAAGACGATGCACGATCTCAAATTCACCCTGCTCGGCAACACCGCGATGCACCCGCCGCGCCGGTGGGGCATCTCGATGGCGCAGGGTCTGGGCGGCATCCCCGGCATGACCCGCATGGCGACGTGGATGCTGAAGAAGCAGATCGGCGCGCAGGGTGTGCCGCCGGTGCCCGAGTTCCTCGATCTGCTCGTGGAGAGCGGCGCCAGGTTGTGGGCCTGCAAGATGTCCGTCGACATGATGGGACTCAAGAAGGAAGACATGCACGACGGCGTCGAGGACATCATCAACGTCGCCGAGTTCCTCGAGGTCTCCGAGGGAGCCCAGGTCATCTTCGTGTAGACAGATCCTCCCTCCAAGAGGACGGTGGGCCGCCTTCGGGCGGCCCACTGCGTTTGGCCACCGCGGTGCCGGAGGCCGGAGTAATGTCGACCGCCACGATCGAGGGGGTTGGTATGCGGGCACTGCGTGTCTTTGGATTCGTGCTGGCGATGATCGTCGGCCTGGCCGGCTGCGGCGACGACGATGCGGTCACCACGACCGGGGCGGTCACCACGACCGGGGAAGTCACCACGACGACGACGGCGGCGGCGACGACGACCACGGTGGACGAGGTCACCGCCCGGGTGGCGGCGGCCACCGCCCTCGCCGGCACCTACACGGGGGAGTGGACCAACACGACCTTCGGCTCGTCGGGAGGGGTCGGAGTGGTGTTCGAGGTCGATGCAGCCGCGGCGACGGCGACACTGGTGCTCGACCTCGGTGGTTCGGTCTTTGGCGCCGGTGATCCCGATCCGTTGGCCGCCGAATTCGATCTGGCGACCGGCGGTCCCTACGCCGGGAGCAATGGGCTGTTCGGCGATTTCACCGTGGAGGTCGATGCCGAGGGCCACCTCGTGATGACCGCCCCGGCGGTGCCGGGGTTGGGGGGGATGACCATGGTCACCGAAGGCGACTTCACCGCGACCGGGTTCGAGGCCACCTACGTCATCACCCAGGCCGGCGGGGCGGTGTTCGCCGAAGGGACCATGACGGCGCAGCGCGACGGCGCCTAGCCCGGTCGGCGGCGCGCGCCCTCCGCGGGCGAATTACCCACGGTTCGCGCGCTCGGTGGTTAGCGTGATGGCGAATCACATACGTGTGATCCGGAGGCGGAGAGCATGTACGAACTCGCCGACTGGGGAAGACCTGCCCCTGCCGAGTGGACCGAACCCCGGGAGCGCATCGACGTCCGCTTGCCTCCGTCGCTCGTGCGGGTGCTGCGTGCCCGGGCTCGCAGCGAGAACGTGAGCGTGAGCGTCGTCGTGGAGCGGTTCGTGCGCGAGGCGATGCACCTCAGCCCTGCGGGCAATCGCGGGTTCGTGGACTGAGACCGCTCGCTAGGTCAGGTCGTCGAGGCCCCGCCGGAACCCGGCGAGCATCTGTTCGAACTCCCCGTCGGTGATCGTGAGCGGCGGTGAGATCTGGAGCGCGTCACCGCCGATCGCACGACTGATCACCCCGCGCGCTCGCACCGCCTTGTACGCCTTGACCGGGAGATCGGGATCGGCGGCAAGCCGTTGCGGATCGAGAACGAGAGCCCCGAGGAAGCCGACACCCGAGCGATGCCCTCCGACGAGGGGATGGTCCATGAGCGAGTCGAGTCCCTCGACGAGCTTGGACTCCCAGTGGAGCGCCCGGGCCGAGAGCTGCTCCCGTTCCATGATGTCGAGGTTGGCAAGCCCCGCGGCCGCCACCGTGGGGTGGCCGCTGTAGGTGTACCCGTGGCGGAAGAGCGGAGCCCCCTCGGCATAGAACGGCTCCCACACCCGCGGTGCGGCGATCACGCCGCCGGCCGGCAGGTACCCCGAGGTGACGCCCTTGGCGAAGGTGAGCAGGTCCGGTTCGAGGGAGAAGCGGTTCGAGGCGAACCAATCACCGGTGCGGCAGAACCCGGTGATGACCTCGTCGGCGATGTAGAGGGCGCCCGCTTCGGCGGTCATGGCGCGCGTCTCCTTCAGGTAGCCCTCGGGGGCGGGACGCACCCCGCCGGCTCCGATCACCGGTTCGCAGAAGAAGCCGGCGATGCGATCGGCACCGACGCGGTCGATCGCCTCGGCGACGGCAGCGGCCGAATCCCAGGGGACCAACACCACGTCGGGGACGAGGGGCCCGATGCCGTCGGCGTTGCCGGTGATTCCGGCGAGCGACGTCCCGTACCCGTGCATCCCGTGGTAGGCCCAGGAGCGAGTGATGAGGACCGTCCGCTCCGGCTCGCCGGTCAATTGGAAGTAGCGACGGGCGATCTTGGCGGCGGTGTCCACCGAATCGGATCCCCCGCTCGTGAGGAACACCTTGCTGTCGGGGTTCGGCGACATCGCCGCCACCCGCTTCGCCAGGGCCAGGGCCGGAGGGTTGGCGAAGTCACCGAAGGTGTGATACGCCTCCAGGGCGAGCGCCTGGGTTCGCATCGCCTCGACGATCTCGGTGCGACCGTGTCCCACCTGGCAGTACCAGAGGCTCGCCGTGGCGTCGAGGTACTGCTTGCCCGTGCTGTCCCAGACGAACACCCCCTTGCCGCGCTCGATGACGAGCTCGGAGTTCACGACCGCTGCCATGCTCGCAAAGGGGTGCCACAGGGATGTCATGGCCCCGGAGGTTATCGGGGCCCGATCGCAAACGTGCCCCGAGGCGGCGGCTCAGGCTGCGGCCTGCGGTGCGGCGATCCGGGCCAGGGGGAGGAGCACCGAGAACACCGTGTACCCCGACTCGCGCCTATAGGCGATCGATCCGCCCATGCCCTCGGCGAGCACCCGACAGATGGCGAGTCCGAGTCCGACGCTTCCGACCGTCAAGGGACGGTCCCCCTGGTGGACGAAGCGTTCGAACAGCCGCTCGCAGACGTCGTCGGGCACCCCGGGTCCGTCGTCCCGGACCTCGAGGACATACCAATCGCCGGCGATGGTGCCGTCCACCGCGATCCGCGGGCCACCGTGGCGCACCGCGTTGGAGAGCAGGTTGCGCAGCAGCTGGCGCAGGCGGCCGGGATCCGCCATCACCTCGGCCTCGATGCCGTTCACCACCATCTTCGTGGGGAGCCGCGAGAACTCCCGGATCACCCCTTCGATCTCATGGCGCACCGGTGTGGGAACGGGGCTGAAGGTCAGCCGGCCGGCATCGGCCTGGGCGGAGGCGAGCAGGTCTTCGACCATGCGGGTCAAGTCGGCCGACTGGTCGATGATGAGTCCGTTGAGTTCGCGGCCGATCTCGGGATCGGACCCGCCCAACTCGTCGATGGTGAGCGCCGAGGTGTAGATCCCGGTGAGCGGGGTGCGCAGCTCATGGGAGAGGTTGGCGAGCAACTGGTCCTTCGAGCGGTTCAGGCTGCGCTCCCGCTCCAGTTCGGCCGACATCTGCTCCGCTCGCCGGCGGCGGCGGAGAAGCAGCAGGCCGACGATGAGGGCGAGTGACGGCATGAAGAGTGCCACCATGAACCGGCTCGCCGTTGCCACCGAACCCGCCTCCAGGCTGGCGGCGGCGATGGCTCGAGCGGCATCGTCGCGAATCACCACGAGTGCTGCGGTGAGGACCTCGAAGGCGGGGGTCGCCTCGTTCACGGCCGTTTCTCCCGCTGAGACCGGGTCGCCGGCCTCGATGGCGGCAAGGGTCTCCTCGGCCTTGGCCAGGGCGGTGGCCATCGCCGCACCGACTTCGGTGGATCCGGTGTGGGCGGAGACGGCGTCGACCCGGGCCTTGAGGTCGGCGAGCACGAGCCGGGCCTCCTCCACCCAGGCAGCAAGGATCGTCGAGTCGGGCTCGGCGGCGGTCAGGATGAGTGCCTGGCCGAGGGCGTTGCGGGCGGCGGCCGAGGCGCCCAGGGCGGATTCGGCGAGTTGCTGGGTGCGGGACTCGGCGGCCACCCGGGTGATGCCGGTGGCGTTGGTGAACACCAGGGCCAGGGCGGCGAGGAGCGCGATCAGGGCCACCGCGGCGCCCCCGAGCAGGGCGCCGCGAGAGGCCGATGCCCCCGAGGACGCGGCATGACTCATGTGACTAGGTATTTCGGGCGGAACCCGTTGATGCTTGAGGCCGTGTTGCCCACCTGCCGATGCATGGGCATGGGTCGGAGATTCGTCGTGGCATCCGTGGTATTCGCCGTCGCCACCCTGGTTGGCGTCGGGCCGATCTCGGCACTGGCAAGGCCGTCTGACCCCGATTGCCCCAAGTCCGACGGCAATCCCGGCGACGGCCATGGCAAGGACCTTGTCGGCGGCCTCGGCGGTCTCCTCGACTGTCCGCCCGTCGGCACGACCACCACCATCCCGGCCACCTCGACGACGACCACCACCACGACCACCACCACCGTTCCGGCCACCACGACGACGACGCCACCCGGTGGCGGCGACACCACCACGACCACGAGCGGTCCCCCCACGACGACCACCACCACCCTTCCCGCGACCACCACCACCACTTCCACCACCGTTGCCTCGACCACCACGCCGCCCGCGGGGGGCGGCTCGGGAGCAGGCCCGGGAGCCGCGACGGCCGTGCCGCGCGGACTCGGTTCGATCGATCGTTCCGAACTGCCGACCTCCCTGGTCGGAGCCCTTGCCATCGTGGACAAGGTGGATCAGGCGATGCCGGCGACGAGTCCCCAAGTGCCCGAAACCCTGTCGGTGCGCCTCGACCACCTTCTCGGCCCGGCGGTGCCCCCGGCCCTCGCCGACGCCGTGGTGTCGCCGATCGTCGTGCTGCAGGCCCTGGTGGCGGCGATGACCTCGAGCAGCCAGTCACTCATCGTGCCCGGCGCGGTGCTACTGCTCGTCGTGGGTGTGCCCGGCAAGCGACGCCGCCACTTCCACCACGCGCTCATTTCGGCCACCACACCCCGGTAGTTTCCCGGTTCCTGGAAGACCACGGTCCTCTCCACGGGGTGCGGTGAGCGCGAGGCGGAGTCGAACCGGCGGTGCCACTGGGACGCCTGCGAGACACCCCCCGACCATGCTCCGTTCATCGGACCACGGAGGGGACGCCAATGGAAGAGGTCATGCGGTCGGTGATCGCCGCCATCACGGCAGGGGCAGCCGAAGGGGCGGCGGCGCTGCGGCGCAGCGGGGTGGCCGTCGAGCTCGACATCTTCTGTGTCGAGGCACGGGTCGACTCGAACCCGACGGCATCGGTGCGGCTGGACTTCGTGGTGCCCGCATCGGACCGGCCCGGCGAGGGGCCAGGGGCAGGCTCAGCGATCGTGAGGGAGGCTTCCCCGGTCTGCCCGGAGATACGCATACGGAGTGGCCGCGAGGAAGTTCGAGGCTCGTGAGGTATAGACGTCGGCGTAGCGCTCCACCTGGCGGGCGAAGAGGCTCTTGTCGTTGCCGGAGCGCATGAGGGGTCCCCAGACACGATTGCGCAACCGGCCCGATTCGATGGCAAGGGGAGTGATCTCGTCGTCGAGGGCCGCCAGCGTCGTTCGCAACGCCTCGATGACCCCGTCGGCCTCGGCGATGGTGAGATCGGACCTGGCGTAGCCGCCCTGGGCGCGCTGGCGGGCGAGCCGGGCCATGGCGATCTCCTGCTCGATCCCGGCCTTGCGCTCCATGAGCGACTCGAGCCGCTGCTCCTGGGGGCGGAACTCCTCGGTTGCCGAGATCTCGCTCTCCAATTCGCGCAGCACGAGCGCGGTGCGCCAGCGGAGGAGTGCCTTGCTCACCGATACGTCGGAGTACAGGTGGTCGCCGACGTAGAGGATTTCGTCGCCGGAGACGCCGAGGTGGTCTTCGAGCTGGACCGCCGATCCGCCGACGTACACGCTGGCCGGCGACAGCGGGCCGGCGTGGGGACGCATCAGCCCGAGACCCTCGTCGACCACCCGATAGAAGGGGCGGCGGGCGGTGAAGAACTCGGGCTTGGCGGCCGACACGATCACGGCATCGAACAGGTCGCGCCAGTTCTGACCACCCAGATGGCGATCGAAGGCGTAGCGCATCATGCGGTCCGTGTACTCCCACTCCGAGTTCGTGATGAGCACGATCCGCTTGCCGGCGTGGCGCTGGTCCAACAGGGCGAGGGGCATCTCGGGATCGGCGATCACGAACCGTTTCGGATCGGCGAGGATCTCCTCCTTGAGCTGCCCCTCCATGTGTGCCTCATCGAGGGTGCTGCGAACCACGTCGTAGAGCTCCGCGTAGGAGTGCACCTCGGGGATCGAGCCGGCGTCGAACCGGTCGACGAGGCCGGCGTACATCGCCGCCTCCGACAGCGAGAAGAGGGTGTTGAGGAACACCCACCGCGGTTCGGCGAGGTCGACGGTGACCCCGTGGTAGGTGGTGCGGAGCCGGTCGAACTCGAGGAACTCGGTCCCGTGGGCCGCCCGAATGACGTATCCGAAGCGCGTCGGCTTCACCAGGTTGCCGTGCTCGAGATCGATCGTGAGCCCGCGAATCACCGAGTCCGGATCGAAGGTGAGGTCTCCCACCGGCCAACCGCGGGCCGCCAGGCGATCCCGAGTGTGGCGGAACGCGCTCGCCTCCCACTCGTCGACGCGATAGTGGATCAGCGTGTAGTCCATGTCGTAGCCGATCGCACGGATCGAGCGCAGGTTCAGGGTCCGGTTGCCGAAGATCCGTCGCTCGGGTGAAGGCGGCGACATGGCCATGTCGTGAGCCTAGGACTCGCCGGGGCGGCGAGAACGCGCCCGATGCCTCTAGCGCACCAGGAATGCGGGGAGCGGGTCGTCGTCTTCGAGGGCGAAGGTCGCCGTGCCGGTGAAGTGCGCCTCGCCCCCGACCTCGACGATCACCGCGGGGACACCACCGACCGAGGTCTCGGTCACGGCCTTGCCGGTGAACCGGGATCCGACGACGCTGGTGAACCCGCGCTCCACACCGAGCGGGATGAGCCCCGCGGCATGCTGGATGGCGATTCGGGCGGTCACCCCCGATCCGGTGGGCGAGCGATCGACTTGGCGGTCGGCGAACACGCATACGTTCGCCGTCGGGATCTCGGACCAGGCGTCGGCGCCGTCGGTGAGGATGGTGCCGTAGAGGAACCCGAGGTCGGCGTCGTCCGGATGGTGCAGGGGCAGCCGCGCCGACACCGCCCGGGTCGTCGCCCAGGCGGCATCCACGAGATCGGCGATCGGGCTTCCGGGGACCCGCAGGCCGAACGCTGCCGCCTCGGCCACCGCATAGAAGGCCCCCCCGTAGGCGACGTCGAGGGTGGTCTCGCCGTAGCCGGGTATCGGGACGACCACCGAACGGTGGGCCACGAAGGCGGGCACACTGCGGAAGGTCACCCGGCCGACGCGGCCCGACGTCACCGACGCCGAGACCCGAACCAGGCCGGCCGGGACCTGCAGGGCGAATTCCGTGACCGGCTCTTGCCTTGACACGAGGCCGTGTTCTATCGCCCACCGCGCCACCGCGATGGTGGCGTGGCCGCACATCGTCGAGTAGCCCTCGTTGTGCATGAACAACACGGCGAGATCGGCCTCGGGGTGGTCCGGGGTCACCGGGATCGCCCCGTACATGTCGGCATGGCCGCGAGGCTCGAACATCAACAGGCGCCGCAGGTGGTCGAAGTGCTCGGCGGCGTGGCGGCGCTTGTCCAGGATCGTGACGCCCGGGATCTCGGGATGGCCCGATACGACGATCCTCACCGGTTCGCCTCCGGCATGCATCTCGACGGTGCCGATCGTGGGGCCCATCGGGCGAGTGTACGAGGGCATCGATTGCCGGGGCTAGCCTCGATCCCATGGCACGAAAGATCATCATCGACACCGATCCCGGTCAGGACGACGCCATCGCCATACTCCTGGCCCTCGCCTCACCCGAGGATCTCGACGTGCTCGCCATCACCGCGGTGGCGGGCAACGTCCCGCTCCCGCTCACCACCGTCAACTCGCTGAAGATGGTCGAACTCGCCGGGCGACCCGAGGTGCCGGTCTATGCCGGATGCGATCGACCGATGGTTCGGCCGCTCATCACCGCCGAATACGTCCATGGCAAGACCGGGCTCGATGGTGCCGACCTCCCCGAGCCGGTCACTCCAGTCGGATCCGGCCACGCCGTCGATCGCATCATCGAGCTCGTCGCGGCCAATCCGCCGGGATCGGTCACCCTGTGCCCGCTCGGGCCGCTCACCAACATCGGAACCGCCCTCCAGCGGGCCCCCGAGATCGCCGGCCGCCTCGGTGAGATCGTGCTCATGGGAGGGGGGTTCTTCGAGGGTGGCAACACCACGGCCACGGCAGAGTTCAACATCTACGTCGACCCCCAGGCCGCCGACATCGTGTTTCGCTCCGGTGTCCCCATCACGGTGATGTCGCTGGACGTGACCCATCGCGCCCTGATGCTGCCGAGACACCTCGACCGGCTGAAGGCGGTGGGTACACCGGTGGCGATCGCGGCGCACGGACTCCTCACCTTCTACGAGCGCTACGACATCGAGAAGTACGGCATGGAAGGCGGCCCGCTGCACGATCCCTGCGTGATCGCCCACCTGTTACGGCCCGGGCTCTTCGACGGCCGGCTCATCAACGTCACGATCGAGGTCGAGTCCGAGCTGACCATGGGCATGACGGTGGCGGACTGGTGGGGGATGAGTGCGCGTCCGCGCAATGCCCGATGGATGCGCCGTGTCGACGCCGACGGCTTCTTCGATCTCATCGTGGAGCGTCTCGCCCGGTTGTGAGAGCGGAGGAGGGAGCGAGCTCTCAGCGGCGCGCCGCCCGGTCCCGCGCCGTCTCGGGAACGAATGCCAGCAGCAGGCCGAAGGCGAGGAGCGCGGCCATTGCCGAGGCGATCGCATTGGCCGGGACTCCGTGGCGGGCGTAGAGGGCAGGGCCGACTGCGTCGCCGAGCGAGCGGCCGATGCCGATCGCCACCATCAACCAGGCGAGCAACCTGGCCCGGGCCTTCGGGGCGGCTTCGGTGGCCAGGGGCACGGTGGCGACGATGGTGATCTCGAAGCAGATGAGGGTGAAGGCCAGCACCGTCAAGCCTGCGGCGAGCGAGCCCGCGGTGGCGGCCAGACCGGCGTACCCCGCCACGGATGCCGCCAGTCCGCCGGCAACCATCCGGCGGGGTCCGATCCGGTCGGCGAAGAGCAGCACCGAGCCTTCGCCTCCGAGTTCGGCGACGGCGATGGCGGTCGAGGCAAGCCCCAGGGCGGCCAGCGAGAGGGCGAAGCCGTCCTCGAGCCACGCGCCGAAGACCACGAAGGTGGTCTCCGCGGCGAAGGAGAAGAGCAGCCCATTGGCGAGGAGTGCCACCATCGCTCGGTCCGGCGCCAGCGGCGCACCGCGCGCCGATCCGTGTTCGCTGTCGGCGGCCATGACCCGGGGCGCCGCCACCGCGGCGACCACGAAGAGCGCAGACACCACCCAGAACGGTGCCCGCCACCCGAATCCGGCGATGAGCCATCCCGCCAGGGGAGCGCCGACGAGCATCCCCCCGGCCCAGGTGAGCTCGAGGATCGAGAGGAACCGGGCTCGCTGCTCGAAGGGGGTGCGATCCGCCACGTAGGCCTGTGCTGCGGAGTCGAAGCTCGGCTTGCCGACGCCGACGAGGACGAACCCGGCCAGGGCACCGGCCACGACGCCGCTGATGGCGGTGATGAGCGTGCCCGTCGCCATGAGCGACAGGCCGAAGACGGCCAATCGCACCCTGCGTTCACCGCGACCTGCCGTCGCCACGACGAGCGGGGTGGCGACGGAGGCCAGCGAGCGCGCCGAGAGCAGCAGCCCGGCTTGCTCGAGGGAGATCCCCAGGCCGCGGGCGATGGTGGGGAGGAAGGGGACGACGAAGCGGTGGTTGGTGTTCACCACCAGCCGGGTGCCGGCGAGGAACCCGATCTCACGGCGGAGGCGCCCCCCCGGCGTCACGCAGGCCCGCCACCGAGATCTGCCGGGGTGATCACCCATCGCAGCACGCCGCGGGCCGGGGCGGCGATGCCATCGATGCGGGCCGCGGCGGCGGTCGGCAGGGCGATCGTCTCGCCGGTGAGGGCGGCGACGGTCGCCGACCACACCGGCTGGTGGCCGAAGGCGAGGACGGGCCCCGTGGCCTGCTCGGCGAGCACGGCGAGGAGGTCGGCGACGCCCCCGCCGTACAGGCGGGCATCGATGTGTGGCACCGTCTTCCAGCCTGCGGCGTCGATCACGATGCGCGCCGTGTCAAGTGCCCGATGAGCCGGCGAGGTGACCACCACGGCGGGGGGCGGGAGGTTGGCGCCGAGGTGGCGACCCACCAACGCGGCGTCGAGCCGGCCCCGGTCGGAGAGCTCGCGGGCGATATCGGGGATCCCCGGGGGCCGTTCCGCCTTGGCATGTCGCACGAGCACGAATGTGGTCACCTCGGGGGAGGCTAGGGGTCGGCCAGATCGTCACGGCCGGTATCGCACCCTCGCGGGTCGGCTACCTTGCGAGTCTCGTGACCTCACCGATCTCCCGTCGTCTCGCTGCGATCACCGACTCCGCGACACTGGCGGTGAGTGCTCGCGCCGCGGCGATGCGCGCCGCCGGCCGGCCGGTCATCGGTTTCGCCGTCGGCGAGCCCGACTTCCCCACCCCCGACCACATCATCGAGGCCGCGCAGCGTGCCGCCGCCAACCCCCGGTCCCACCACTACTCACCCGCCGCCGGCCTGCCCGAGTTGCGCGAAGCGGTGGTGAGGAAGTCGCAGCGTGACTCGGGGCTCGAATGCGCCGTGGGGAATGTCACGATCACCGTCGGAGCCAAGGGTGCGGTGTATGGGGCCTGCGTCGCCCTTCTCGACGAGGGTGACGAGGTGCTCGTTCCGGCCCCCTACTGGGTGTCGTATCCCGACATCGTCTCGCTGGCGGGTGGCGTGGTGCGAACCGTGCCGGCGACCCTGGCATCGGGCTATCGCGTGTCCGTAGACGATCTCGAGGCGGCCCGCACCCCGCGTACGAAGATGCTCATCTTCTGCTCGCCCAACAATCCGAGCGGTGCCGTCTATCCCCGCGACGAGGTGATCGCCATCGGACGATGGGCGGCGCATCACGGGATCTGGGTGCTCACGGACGAGATCTACGAACACCTCGTCTATGGCGATGCGGTGTTCTCGTCGATGCCCGTCGTGGCGCCCGAGACGCGAGAGCGGTGCATCGTGGTGAACAGCGTGGCGAAGACCTACGCCATGACCGGCTGGCGGGTGGGCTGGATGGTTGGCCCGCCGGAGGTTGCCGCCGCGGTGGGACGGCTGCAGTCGCACTCGACATCCAATGTGACGAACGTCTCGCAATTCGCCGCCCTCGCCGCACTCGAGGGGTCGATGGACTCGGTGTGGCAGATGCGCGTGGCCTTCGATCGGCGCCGGCGCCTCATGCGCGACCTGCTGCAGGCGATTCCCGGCGTCGACGCTCCCCAACCGGAAGGAGCGTTCTACTTCTTCCCGGGTGTCGATCCCCAGCTCGCCCTGCCCGGCCGGGGTGCCCGCACCGCTCTCGAGGTGGCGCAGATCCTTCTCGAGGCGGCGGAGATCGCCGTCGTGCCGGGTGAGGCCTTTGGCGCTCCGGGCTCGCTGCGGCTGTCGTTCGCCCTCGGCGACGACGACCTCGTCGAGGGGCTGCAGCGCTGGCTCGCCCTCACGGGCGGCTAGGACGGCGTCGCCGCCAGCATCTCGATGGCGCGTCGGTAGCCCGCCGTCCCCTCACCCGAGATCGAGGCCCGGCACACCGGGGTGATCACCGAGGTGGCACGCCACGGCTCGCGGGTGGTGATGTCGGAGAGGTGTACCTCGATCGTGGGGATCGCAATCGCCTCGATGGCGTCGTGGAGCGCATAGGAGTAGTGGGTGAGGGCGCCCGGGTTGATCACGATGCCATCACACCGGCCGACTGCGGAGTGGAGCCGGTCGATGAGGGCTCCCTCGTGGTTCGATTGGAAGACGGCCACCTCGCAGCCCAGCTCGGCGCCCCACCGGCGGCACAGCTCGTCGAGTTCGGCGAGGGTGGTGGCTCCGTACACCTCGGGCCGGCGCGTCCCGAGCAGGTTGAGATTCGGTCCGTTGACGACGAGCACCCGCACGACCGCAGGCTATCGGGTGGGATCGTGTTCCGGTGCGAGATCCCGGGCGAGCCGGAGGCAGCCGTCGTCGATGGCGCCGCCGGTGATCTCGTGGCCGGCTTCGGAGATGGTGCCGAGCAGGTGTGCCGCCACCCGATCCACCGTGAGCCCGGACAGGGTGTCGGCAAGGGCACCGGTGGTTTCCGGTGACCACGGATAGTCGAGAGCCGCGTAGGCGGGAATGAGCGGGCGATTGATGAGATCCGCGTCGGTGACCACGATGACCCCGCCGAGGTGAGCGGCACCCCGGACGAGCCGCTGACCCACCCCCATGATCTTGTGGGTGCCGCCGAGGTTCACCGACCACTCGCCCGGGCAGTACTCGCCGGGGATCTCGCCGATGCGGGCATCGAGGCCGAGCGCGGCGAGGGAACGTGCCACCAGGCCGGAGATCATCGCAAAACGCTCGGCGATGGTCTCGCGCACCCGAGTCTCCGGCATCGCCCACGAGAAGGCGAGCGTGCCTTCGTGGAACACGGCCGCCCGGCCGCCGGCGAGTCGCTCGACCGGAGTGAAGCCGAGCGCCGCCACCGCGGCCACCGCGTCGCGGTAGCCGGGACGGACCCGGTCCTGGCGCCCGAAGGCCACCGATCGCTGCGGCGACCAGAGCCGCAGCGTCGCAGGCTCCTCACCGGCGGCCACGCGATGGAGGATGGCCGACGACACCGCGGTGTCGAGCGAGGGAGGGTCGAAGCGGTCCGAGATGACTCGCAGCACGCCGGGAGGGTACTGGCGAGGAACCGGTGAACCAGGTTGCGGAGGCTGCCGACGATAATCCCCATAACCACCGGTGGAGGTCGGGTGCGACGATTGCTCAGAATGCTGGTCACCGCGGTGCTGGTGGCGTCGTGCGGCGACGCCCTCAGCGGCGTCGGTGACCTGTCGCAGCGCATCGTCTACGGCGACGAGAGCACCACGTCGACGAGCACCGCTCCACCGCAGAGCCAGTTCCTCCGGCTCAAGGGGATCACCGACCTCGTCTGGACCAACGATGGCATCGATCCCACGACCGCGGGGATGGAGCGCGAACTCCTCATCACCACCGTGTGGCTGCGCGGGGACCAGGTCGATCCATTCGTGCAGGCGAGCCGGGCCGAGATCGCCGCGGCCTTGCCGGGCATCGAGTTCCCCCAGCTCGCTCCCGACCGGGTGACGCATGTCTCGTCGCAGTTGCTCTTCGACCAGCTCACCGGAATCCTCGATGCCTCGACCGCGGCCGCATTCGGGTTCTGGGTGGGGGAGCCGTATGACCTACCCCGCAGTGAGGGGCAGCTTGTGGTGTTGCGCGTCGGGATGAAGACGCTCGACGACGAAGCCGAAGGCGAGATCTTCTCGTTCCAGGTGACCGATGGCCGCGAGCTCGCCTGGACCGATGGCGACTACGTGTATCAGCTGTTCTGCCGCACCGGATTGAGCGAGGAGGCCTGCTTCGAGATGGCCGATTCCATGATCCCCCTGTCGCTCGTGGTGGACCTCTAGCGCCGGTTCGTACCCGCAGCCGGTCCGATACCCTCCCAGCGGGTTGCGGCGGAGGGTCGATGTTCCACCAGGGCAACTGGGGTTCCTTCATCCAATACGACGAGGAGCACGATCGCCCCAAGGTCGATCGTGCGCTCCTGCGTCGGGTCCTCGGGTATGCCCGTCCGTATGGGCGGCTCCTCGCCCTCGTGATCTTCACGATCGTCGTGATCACGCTCGTCTCGTTGGTGCCTCCGCTGCTCATGCGCGACCTGCTCGATTCCGCCATTCCCGCGGGCGACATGGGGCGAGTCACCCTGCTCGGCTTCGGCATGGTGGCGGTACCGCTGCTCAACGGGGTGATCGGCGTGGTGCAGCGATGGGCATCGTCACGCGCCGGCGAAGGCATGATCTTCGATCTGCGCACCGGGCTCTACGCCCACTTGCAGCGCATGTCGCTCGGCTTCTTCACGACCACGCGGCCGGGAGAACTGATGTCTCGCCTCAACAGCGACGTCGTCGGCGCCCAGTCGGCGGTCACGGGCACCCTCATCTCGGTGGCTTCCAACGGCCTGGCGGTGATGGCGACGACCGCGGTGATGCTGAGCCTGGAGTGGAGGCTCACCCTGGTGGCCGTCGCCATCCTCCCGCTCTTCATCTGGCCGAGCCGCCGCGTGGGCAGGGTGCTCCGTCGGATCACGAGAGGCCAGATGCAGGCCAACGCCCGCATGAACTCGTCGATGAACGAGACCCTCAATCTCAGTGGCGCCCTCCTGGTGAAGCTCTTCGGCCGCACCGAGGACGAGGACCAGCGGTTCGGCACGCACGCCGCCGATGTCCGCGACCTCGGCGTTCGCCGGGCCCTCATCGGCCGGTGGTTCTTCATGGCACTCGGGGTGGTGAGTGCCCTGGGAACCGCGATCGTGTTCTGGCTCGGGGCGGTGCTCGTGATCGGCGGCGATCTCACGATCGGGACGATCGTGGCCCTCTCGGCCTATCTCGGGCAGCTCTACGGGCCGTTGGCGGCGCTGTCGAACACCCGGGTCGAGCTCGCCACCTCCCTGGTGTCCTTCGAGCGGGTCTTCGAGGTGCTCGACCTGCCGCACGACGTGGCCGAGCCGGTGCCGGCGGTGCACCTCGAAGCGGTCGAGGGGCGGGTCACCTTCGAGGACGTCGGGTTCGACTACCGCGCCGCGGTGCCTGCCGGGCTCGAGCACGTGGAACGCTTCTCGTGGCGCAGTGCTCCCGAGGAACCTGCTGCTCCGGTGGCACCGGTCGGGGGGCGGAACAAGGCGATCGATGGCCTCGACTTCGACGTGCTCCCGGGCACCCTGGTGGCCCTCGTCGGTCCGAGCGGCGCCGGCAAGACCACCGTGACGTATCTCATCCCCCGCCTCTACGACGTGACGTCGGGCCGGGTGCTCATCGACGGTCATGACGTGCGCACGCTCGCCGCCGAGACCATTGCCCGCAGCATCGGCGTGGTGACCCAGGAGAACTACCTCTTCCACGACACCATCGCCGCCAACCTCCGCTACGCCCGGCCCGACGCGACCCAGGCGGAACTCGAAGCAGCGGCGCGTGCCGCCAACATCCACGAGTTCATCGCCGAGCTTCCCGAGGGCTACGAGACCGTGGTCGGCGAGCGCGGGTATCGGCTCTCCGGCGGGGAGAAGCAGCGGGTAGCCATTGCCCGCGTGATCCTCAAGGATCCGCGGATCCTCGTCCTCGACGAGGCCACCTCTCATCTCGATGCGCGATCCGAGGCCCTCATCAAGGACGCGCTGGAACGGGTGATGCAGGGCCGTACCTCGTTCGTGATCGCCCACCGCCTGTCGACGGTGCTCGCCGCCGATCGCATCCTCGTGCTCGACCGTGGCCGGCTCGTCGAGCAGGGCACCCACGATTCCCTGCTGGCCACCGGCGGGCTCTACGCCGAGTTGTTCCGGACCCAATTCGCCGTCGCACCCGGCTGATCCGGGGCATGTCCTGCGCTCCGGGGTATCGTGCCCCGATGCTTCGAACGCGCGCTGCCGTCGCCGTGGCGCGTCTCGCCCGGTTCGCCAGCAGGGTCATGGGCCGTGGTGGGACCGCGCTTCCCGGGCTGGTGGCGTTGCGCATCGATCCATCGGTGATCGAGACGCTCGCGGCAAGCCTTCCCGAGGGTGTGATCGTGGTCACCGGAACGAACGGAAAGACCACGACATCGAAGATGATCGCGACGATGCTCACCGGCTCGGGACGCACGGTGCTCGCCAACCGCACCGGCTCCAATCTGGCCCGCGGGGTGGCCGCCGCCCTCGTCGGTGCGGTGCGTGGTGGGAGGGTGGCAGCCGACATCGCCGTCTTCGAGATCGATGAGGCGGCGGTGCGTCAGCTCGGACCACGCCTGCATCCGCGGGTGATCGTGGTGACGAATCTCGCCCGCGATCAACTGGATCGGTACGGCGAATTGGAGACGACGGCGCGCCACGTGGCCGCGGCGGTCGCCGCCAGTGGCATCGCCGTGCTCGCCGCCGATGATCCCATCGTGGCTCGCCTCGGCGAGGGCCGCGGCGAAGGTGCCGTCTGGTTCGGCGGGGAGCCGGCGATCCGGGCGGCGATGCCCCATGACCGGGCGCTCTACGGACATGTCGAGCCGCGTTTCGGGGGCCGCCTCGACGCCCTGCTGCGCGAGGCGACACCCCAGGGTGACGGCCAGGTCGTTCGCGTGGACATCGGATCCCGGGAGGTGGCGGTGCGGTTGCAGGTGCCCGGGGTGTACAACGCCTACAACGCCGCCGCGGCGCTCCTCGCCGTGGCCCAGCTCGGCATCGATCCGGTGGCGGCAGCGGTACATCTGGCGGACATGCCCGCCGCCTTTGGCCGCGGGCAGATCGTGCCATACCGGGATCGGAGGGTGCGGGTGGTGCTGGTGAAGAACCCGGCCGGGTTCAACCAGGCGATCGCTCTGCTGCGAGCCGAGGCGGAGCCGTGTCCGGTGCTCGTCGCCATCAACGACCACCACGCCGATGGCCGCGATGTCTCGTGGCTGTGGGACTCGGCGGTGGAGACCCTGGCAGACACCCCGCACCGGTTCGGGGCCGGTGGCATTCGGGCCGCCGACATGGCGCTGCGCTTCAAGTACGCCGGGATCCAGGCATGGGTCGAGCCGGACGAGCGGCGGGCGCTCGACCGACTGGTGGATGACGCCCCGTCCGGAGCCACGGTCTACCTCATCCCCACCTACACCGCTCTGCTGTCGTACCTCGAGATCCTGCTGCCGGGGAAGCGCCCCGAGGAGGTGTGGTCATGACCGCTCCATTCGTCGTGGCCCACCTGTACCGGCGTCGGATGAACATCTATGGAGACACCGGGAACGTCACGGCCTTGTGCCGCCGGCTGGAGTGGCGAGGCGTGGCGGTGCGCGTCGTCAGCATCGACGAGGGCGATCGCTTCGAGTTCGAGGAAGCGGACATCGTGGTCGCCGGGGGCGGCGAGGACTCCTCGCAGCTCGCCATCGCCGACGACCTCGTGTCCCGGAGCGAGGCCGTCCACCGCGCCGTGCGGGCCGGGGTGGTGTTCCTCACCGTATGCGGCACCTACCAGCTCTTCGGGCGGCGCTTCGTGACCACGGATGGCTCCGAGATCCCGGGCATCGCGGTATTCGCCGCCGACACCATCGGCGGGGGGAGGCGCATGATCGGCAACGTCGTCGTGGACTCCCCCTGGGGGAGTCTCGTCGGCTTCGAGAACCACAGCGGGCGCACCCGGCTCGACCCCGGCCAGGCGTCGCTGGGCCGGGTGCGGCGCGGTTTCGGCAATGACGACACCTCGGGATTCGAGGGTGCGGTGGTGGGCAATTGCTTCGGCACCTACCTCCACGGGTCCGTCTTGCCCAAGAACCCCGGCTTTGCCGACGAGTTGATCCGGCGGGCGTTGCGCCGACGCACCGGGACCGACCCCGACCTCGCTCCACTCGACGATGCGGTGGAGGAGCGGGCGGCGGCAGTGGCGGCGAGCCGGCCCTGAGGGGAGGGCGGGAAGCCGTCGGTTCGCGGCGCCCGTCGCGCCCGCCGCCGCCGTCAGTCCAGTGGCGCCGAGTCCGGCCGGTCCACCGCCACGGCGAACTCGAGGCCTTCCGCCGACGAGCGCAACAGGTAGAGGGCTTCGATGTTCACTCCGCCGTCGGCGAGCCGGCGTGCCATCCGGGCGAGGGCTCCGGTGTGGTGGGGGAGCTCGGTGGTGAGGACGGGACGCTCCTCGAACTGCATCCCGGCGTCGCGCAGCACCGCGCGTGCCGTGGTGGCGTCCGAGACCACGAGGTGCACGACGCCGCGGGCCCCCGCGCCGAATGCCGCGACGGCTTCGATGTGGACGCCGGCTTCATCGAGCCGCTCGGCGAGTGCGGCGAGCATCCCCGGGGCATTGGCCAGCCTGACGGTGAACTCGGTCACCCCCTCAGGCTACGCCCCTTTTTCCGCTCCGTCATCGGCCTTGTCGTCGCGGCGCAGGAACGAAATGAGTCGTTCGGCCACTTGCCCTCCGGCGTCCTCCTGGAGGAAGTGGCCGGCTCCGGCGATCACTTCGAGCACGGTGGCTCCGGGGATGAGGTCGACGAGGCGCTGTCCGGCGCGGAGGCTGAAGATCGGATCCCCATCCGAGAACAGCACCTGGGTTGGTCCGGTCCAGTGCCCCAGGGCGTCGCGCACGGCGAGCATCTCCGCGGCACCGGGATCGTCGGGCTGCCGGGGCACGATCAGGGGCAGCCGCCAGGCCCCGACCTTGTGCTGGAGGGTGGGGAACGGCGCCTCATAGGCACCGAGCACAGCCGGATCCCAGGGCCGGCCGGCGGCGTTCGCCATGATGGCGCCGATGGGGAGATCGGGGTTGGCCGCCACGAAGCCCCGCCAGGCATCGAAGGCAGGGTTGGGGCTGCCGCCCCCGCCGCTGAACAAACCGGTGTTGAGGATCGACAGGCGGCGAAACCGCCCGGGGCGACGCACGGCCACGGCCAACCCGATGGGACCTCCCCAATCCTGGACTACCGCGGTGGCGTCCTCGAGCTCGAGATGGTCGACGAGGGCCAGCATGCCATCGACGAGCCGGTCATACGTGTAGTACCCCGGGTCCGTTGGCTTGTCGGACTTCCCGAAGCCCGGATAGTCGGGGGCGATGGCGCGGAATCCGGCGGCGACGAGGGGGGGAATGATGTGGCGGTACAGGAACGACCAGGTGGGCTCTCCGTGGAACATGACCACGGGGGGTCCCGTGCCCTCGTCGAGGTAGTGGATCCCGACCCCGTCGACGCCGTGGCGATGGGGAGCGAACGGATAGTCGGGGAGCCCGGCGAACCGTTCCTCGGGGGTGGTGACGATCATTCGTCGTCGGCACCCGAGCGGGCCCGGGTGGGCACCACCAGCACCGGCCGACGCGCCTCGCGGATCACCCGGGTGGAGACGCTCTCCCACTGGCTCTCGTCGAAGAGCCGCTTCGTGGCGCCGACGACGATGATGTCGGCGCCGAGGCGATCGGCGGCGTCGAGGATGGTGGCTGCGGGATCCTCTCCCTCGAGGTACTCGATGGTGGGCTCGACCCCGCATGCCAGCAGGGCTGACACGAGCGGCTCGGTCAGGCGCGTGCCGCGCTCCTCGACGTAGCGGGCGATGACCGAGTCCTCGGCGTACGACCACATGGGTGTGCCCTCGGTCAGCGGGTGCCACTCGTCGGATCGGATCTCGTCGAGGAACGAACGGGGCACCTCGATGACCGTGATCACGACGACTTCCCCGTCGCCCCCGCAGAGGCGCTGCGCGATTCGGGCGACCCCCTCAGGGCTGAGGACCCCGGCGGTGGCGATGAGGATGCGCATCGGACCGAGAGCCTATCGGGGTACCGCAGCGCGCGCTCCGACTCTATGGTTTCCCCATGACCCAGAGCGTGGAGACCCTGAATACCGTCTTGTGGTCGATCCCCAACGTGCTGTGCCTCATCGGATCGGCGGCCGGGGACGAGCGCAATGGAATGACCGCGTCGTGGGTGACGCAGGTGTCGATGGCGCCGGTGCTCGTCGGAGTGTCGGTCGACGCCGGATCGGTCACGCATCGACTGATCACAGCGGGTGGAGTGTTCTCGGTGAACCTGTGGAGCCGCGAGGACACCCGGGTGTTCGTGAAGTTCTCCAAACCGGCCGAGCAGGGCGAAGGCACCCTCAATGGCCGGCCGGTGCATCGGGGCGTCACCGGGGCACCGATCTTCGATGAGGCGATCGCCTACCTCGACTGCCGGGTGCATGCGACCATGGCCCTGGGTTCGCATACGCTGTTCATCGGCGAGGTCGCGGATTGCGGCTTCCACGAAGGCGGCGAGGCGGCCCCGGTGGCCCGCATGGAGGACACCCGCATGAAGTACGGAGGGGTGCTGCGCGGTCACTGACCGCGAGGTCAGCGGCGGGGTCGAGAGGTGTCGTCGAGCCAGGGGCGCATGCGATTGCGCCAACCTGCGACGGTGCGACGGTGGTCCCCGGCGGCGAGTGCCGCGGCCACCAGGACGGTGGCACCGGTCATGGCCGAAAGCCTCGAGGCAAACGCCACGACTTCGCCGCCGCCGAGCGAGCCGATCGCCGGCGTCGCCGCCAGGAGACAACAGGAGGCGACGAGAAAGTCGACGACGCGCCCCTCGGTGACCATCACCCGTCCTGCGGCCCACGCACGCCCCCGACGCCCCACGGCGTATCCCCCGAGCACCACCATGACGATTCCGGCGACCCCGAGGCCGGGAGCCAGTCCGGCATCCACCGCCCACTTTCCGCAGCCGTCGGCCAACGCGGTGAGCGAGGAGATCGCCACCCCGCCGAGGCGCGGCCCGACGATCCCGAAGAGGGGGAGTCCGTAGTGGATCGTGTCCAACAGCCCCCATGCGGCGATGGTGGGGATCAGCCAGTGAAACCGTGAGCCGGGAAGGGATCGACGAGCGGCCCATACCCCGACGGCGATCGCCCCGGCGAAGGCGCCGCGGGTGAACCATGACACCAGGCCCAGTTCGGACGCCAGCCAGGGCCGGGCGGCGGGTGCGGTGGCATACACCCCGGCGAGGGCGAGGGTGAGGGCGGCAAACACCGAGGCGAACGCCGCGGTGACATCGGCGACCGGGATCGAGCTGGAGGCCGCCGGACGACGCCCGGACCTCGATGCCTGCGTCACGTGCCGAAGCGGCGCAGGGTCCACAGGATCTCGGCGCGCTGGGATCGGCGCAGCGGGAATCCCGGGTGCGACCAGATGTGTTCGGCGATCCGATCGCCGGGCACGACGCCGAGCCGGTCGAGGTGGTGACGTGGGGAGCGGAGGGCAGTGACCAGGATCGGGTAGGCCAGTGTCGCCAGGCCGAGAGCGCGGCGAGCCTCGTGGGCTGCTGCCAGAGCGTGCTTCACGGGCATCGTGACGCGCACGCCATTGCGGTAGATGCCATCCTCGCCGACATCCGCCGGAATCGGCTCGGGATCGATCCCGATGGTGAAGACACCATTCGGACCGACGACGACATGGTCGATCCGGGCTCCCGAGGGCAGGGTGAGGGCGTCGACGACCGACCACTCCGTGGGGAGGTGGTCGAGGCCCGCAGGATGGAGACGCGGCTGCGGGGGCGTCGCCAGGGCGACGTCGTCCGACCACCAGGCGGGGTGTGTCACCACTTCGGCCATTCCTACCCATCGGCGCGCCCTGCAACCCCCTTGAGGGCGGCCGGTCCACCGCCGCGGCGGGTACCCTGCGGCGCCGTGGACGCACCGCGACTCATCGACAAGGGTGACGGATCGGTGCTGACGGTCGCCTGGAACGACGACCGGATCGACCGCCTGCCCGCCGGGTTCCTGCGGGCTGCATGCCCGTGCGCCGCCTGCCAGGGCAATGCGGAGCCGCTGCCCGGGGTCCGGGTCGAAGCCGTGGCCCCCGTCGGGAGCTACGCCGTGGCGATGACCTTTGGCCCGGATGGACACGGCTCGGGAATCTTCCCCTTCGAGCTCCTCCGGGGGCTCGGCGGTGGGTTGTCGTGATCCCGGCGACGCTTCCGGCGACCCTGGATGCCTCCTTGCGGACACTGACCGCTCACCGTGACGCCTGGTTGGCGGTGCCGACGACCGAGAAGGTGGGACACCTTCGAAGGGTCATGGCGCGTTTCCTCGAGGTGAGCGACGATCTCGTCGCCGACGCCCTCGTCGCCAAGGGCTTGGACGCCTCGTACGCGGGAGAAGATTGGGTCTCGGGGCCGATCAGCTTCCTGCGCACCTGCCGGTTCCTCGCCGAGACGCTCGATGCGATCGTTCGCACGGGCCGGGTGCCGGTCGACGATGCGGCCATCGGCGCCGGTCCCGACGGACGGGTGACCGTCGATGTCATGCCGGGCGATCGCTGGGACCGGCTGCAGTACCGCGGATGGACGGCTCGCGTGTGGATGGAGCCGGGCATTCCCCTTGCCGAGGCGCGCCAGCACCTCGGCTCGATCTACACGAAGCCCGAGACCGCCACCGCCGCGGTGGCGGCGGTGCTCGGAGCGGGAAACGTGGCGAGCATCGCCGCGCTCGACCTCGTTCACAAGTTGTTCGTCGAGGGACACGTGGCGATCGTGAAGTTCAGCCCCGTGAATGCCTACATCGGACCGCACATCGAGCACGCCTTCGCCCCCCTCGTCGACGCCGGATTCGTGCGGTTCGCCTACGGCGGCGCCGAGGTGGGGGAGTTCCTCGTGGGTCACCCACTCGTCGATGAGGTGCACATCACCGGCTCCGAGCACACCCATGACCTCATCGTGTTCGGGTCCGGTCACGAAGGCGCCGAGCGCAAGAAGCGCAACGCGCCGCGGTTCGACAAGCGGATCACGAGCGAACTCGGCAACGTGAGTCCCGTCGTCGTCGTCCCCGGCTCGTGGTCGCGCCGTGCGATCGAGTGGCAGGCGCGTCACGTCGCCACCCAGGTGGTGCAGAACGCCGGATACAACTGCAACGCCGCCAAGGCGATGGTGATCTCATCACGCTGGCGGCAGCGCGACGAGTTCATCGAAGCGCTCGCCGGGGCGATGGCCTCGCGTCCACCGCGCCGCGCCTACTACCCGGGGTCGGAGGCACGCTATGAACGCGCGCTTGCCGGAGCCGCCACCGTCCGGGCGCTCGGTCCCCGCGGTGACGGCTTCCTCCCGCCCACGATCCTCGAGGGCTTCTCGACCGATGTCGAGGCTGCCGCGTTCACGGAGGAGGCGTTCTGCCAGCTCATCGCGGTGGTCGACCTCCCCGAGTCGGTGCCCTCCCGGTTTCTCGCCGCTGCCGTGGAGTTCTGCAACGACCGGCTGCGGGGGTCACTGAACGCGACGATCCTCGTCGACAGCCGCACCGCGGCGGCGCCGGAGACGGGCGTGGCCCGCGCCGCCGACGAACTCCGTTACGGGTCGGTCGGGATCAATGTATGGGCGGCTGCGGCCTTTCCGCTGGGCGTGACCCCGTGGGGCGCCTACCCGGGACACCGCCTCAACGACGTGGAGAGTGGCATCGGCTTCGTCCACAATGCCCGGCTCATCGATCGGCCCCAGAAGACCGTGATCCGCGCTCCCTTCATCATGTTTCCGACGCCGCCGTGGTCCGTGTTCCACCGTCGTTCGGCTGAGGCGTTGCGGGCCGCCGCCCGGTTCGAGGCCGACCCGGGTCCGGGGCGGTTCGCCGCCCTGCTCGGTCCGGCGCTGCGTCCCTGACCTTTCATGGGCGACCGGGCGCAGCCAATCCCCGGTAGGAGCCCCGGAACCCGGCCTCGGCCAGGGCTGCGCCGAGTGGCGTGTCGGCAGTCGATCGGCCATCCACCGTGGACACCACCATGCGGCGCATCCGACGCGAGGCGAATTCGGCGAGCGCCGCGGCGGTGGCGGCGAGATCGTCCGGGTCGACGCTGAAGCCGAGGAGTGAGCGCCCGCCGCGTTCGACGAATGCGGTGGGTCGACCTCCGACGAATACGACGTAGGCGCCGGCGACTCGCGAGGGCCGGCCCGGGTGCTCCGGCCAGGGGAGGGCCGAGCCGAGTGGATTGGCGGGATCGGCGGCGGCGACGACGACGGTGCCGGCGTGCCCCATGTCGCTGCGGAGTCGTTCGACGGCACCGACCGCGGCGAACTGGGTTCCGCCGAGGCCTTCGACGAAGTAACCGCGCCGTACCCGTCCCACGTCTTCGAGCGCGGTGAGAACCGGGTAGGCGCCGGCGAAGCCGCCGGGGAGGCCCTCGGCGAGCGCGGTGTCCCGCACGAGGATGCCATGGCGATCGAGGAGCTGGCCGACCCGGGCGGCTGCGGACTCGGTGAGCGACACCGCCGACAGCAACTCGCTGGTGAGATACCACCGGCCGGTGCCTGCCGGTGGTGATGCCGTCGGCAGGGAGGGGCGCCGCCCTGCCGGCTTGCGCGCCCGGCCCCAGAGGAACGCGCGCAGCGGGGCCATGGTGTCGTTGGTGACCTCGCCTGCCCACACCAGATCCCAGAGGGCGTCGAGCACCGACTCGGGATCGCCACCTCCCGCGGCGGTGTAGAGCTCGCGGAAGAAGCTCGCCCCCCGCTCGGCGAGGTGGCCCCGGATGCGCTCGTGAGTGTCGCTGCCGGGTCGCTCGGTCGCGGAGTCGGTGAGCAGCGACGCCACGCGGTCGCGCTGGAAGAGCGACACCCGGCCGTCTCGACCCCCGAGCGGGCCCCGTCCGATCCACACGATCTCGCCCGAGGCAGTGAGGGCATCGAGGAGATCGGGGGAGTAGTCGAGACGCGCGGCAAGCACATCTGCCTCGAGGATCGACGCCGGTATCGCCGCTCCCTGGAGGAGTCGGACGGTGTCGGCAAGCCGGTCGGAACCGCCCCCGCGGCTGCGAGCCTCGATGCCGTGCCACTCCAGCGTGAATCGGGTGAATGCAGCATGGTCGACCGCCTCGATCGACGAACGCAGCATGGCGAGCGTGCGCCTTCGCATGCGCTGCAGGACCTCGACCGCCACCCATTCGAGGGCTTCGCCGCCGGGGCGGATCGCCCCGCGGGTGACCGTCCCGCGGGTCTCGAGGGTGGTGAGGGCGGCCACCACGGCGGCGCGGGGCAGCCCGAGATCTGCTGCCGCCTGCTCCGGGGTGAACGGCCCGTGGGTGCGGGCGTGACGCCCCACCAGGTCGGCGATCGGTTCCTCCCCGGGTGCGAGGTGGGCGGCGGGGACTCCCGTCGGGATCGCCGCTCCCAGGCCATCGCGCAATCGTCCGGCGTCCTCGATGGCGGCCCAATGCGCCACTCCCCCCAAGGTGACCCGAATCACCCGGTGGTGGCGTTCCAGCAGTTCGAGCGTGGCGCCCGCATCGGCGTCGACCGACCGGGCGGCGACGGCATCGGTGGTGAGGGGACCGAGGTCGCGGAGGAGGTCGGCCGTGGCGTCGTCGCCGGAGACCCGCCGCTCCGGGGTGAGGCGCTGCAGATCCGCCTCGACGGCGGCGATGGCTGCGGGTTCGAGGAGGTCGCGCATCGCCGGTTCGCCGAGCAGCTCTCGCAGGAGGTTCTGGTCGACGGTGAGCGCCATCGCCCGACGTTCCGCCGGAGGAGCGTCGTAGTCGTACATGAACGACGCCACGAAGTCGAAGGACAGGCTGGTGGCGAACGGACTCGGGCCAAGGGTGTCGACCGCGGTGACCCGAACCCTCCGTGCGGCGACCTCAGTGAGGAGGTCGCGTAATGCCGGGAGGTCGAAGTGGTCCTGGAGAATCTCGCGATAGGTCTCCAACACGATCGGAAACGACGGAAAACGACTCGCGATCCCGAGGAGGTTCTCGGACTTGCGCCGCTGCAGCCACAACGGGGTGCGTCGTCCCGGGCGCCGCCGGGGACGCAGGAGCGCCCGGCCGGCAGCCTCGCGGAATCGACCGGCAAACAGCGTGCTCGCTGCGAGCTCGTCCACCACGAGTCGCTCGATCTCGTCGGCTTCGAGCACCACGACGAGCGGATCGGGTGGAGTGTCGGAGTCGGGGAAGCGGATGATGATCCCGTCGTCACTCCACACCGCTTCGCTTGCCGCGCCGAGGTGCTCGCGCAGATGACGTTGCACCGCCATCGCCCAGGGGGCATGGACCCGGGCGCCGAACGGCGACAGGACGACGAGGCGCCAGTCGCCGATCTCGTCGCGATACCGCTCCACGACGATCGAGCGATCGGTGGGAAGGGTGCCGGTCGCCTCGATCTCGGCGTCGAGGTAGGCGACCACGTTGCGTGCTGCCGCCGGGTCGAGCCGGTACCGGCTGGTGAGGAGGGCGCCCGCCGCCCCACGGTCCATCAGGGCCACCTCGCGGAGGAATGCTCCGATGGCGCGCCCGGTCTCCACCGGCCGTCCCGGACCATCACCGTGCCAGAACGGAGCCCGGGCGGACCGCTCGCCCGGTGCCGGCGACACCACCACGCGATCGGGGGTGATCTCGATCACCCTCCACGACGAGGAGCCGAGCACGAACACATCGCCGACCCGGCTCTCGTAGACCCACTCCTCGTCGAGCTCACCGACACGGCCCCCCTCGGGGAGCACCGCCGGATACAGGCCGCGGTCGGGAATCGTCCCGGCATTGGTGACCGCCAGCAACCGGGCGTTGCCCCGCGCTCGCAGGGTCCCCTCGTGGCGGTCCCAGACGATGCGGGGACGCAATTCGGCAAAGTCGTCGGAGGGATACCGTCCGGCGAGCATGTCGAGGACCGCGTCGTACGCGCTGCGCGGCAGGTTCCGATACGGGGCGGCGCGTCGCATGATGGCGAACAGCTCGTCGACGTCGCGGTCGGCGACGGCGACGGCAGCGACGACCTGTTGGGCGAGTACATCGAGCGGATGGTCCGGCACCACGGTCTCTTCGATGAGCCCCCGGTGCATGCGTTCGACGATGACGGCGGACTCGACGAGGTCGCCACGGTGCTTGGGGAACACCCGCGCCCTGCTGGGTGCGCCCACCTGGTGCCCGGCGCGTCCCACCCGCTGCAGGCCGCGGGCGACGGTACCCGGTGACTCGACCAGGATGACGAGATCCACGGCATCCATGTCGATGCCGAGCTCGAGCGTCGAGGTGGCGACGACACACCGCAGGGCTCCGGACTTCAGCCCATCCTCGATGACCATTCGCTGCTCGCGCGACAGGGATCCGTGGTGTGCCCGGGCGACCTCATCGCCGGCAAGCTCATTGAGGGCACCGGCGAGCCGTTCGACGATGCCGCGGCTGTTGGAGAACACGATCGTCGAACGATGCCGCTGCACGAGCTCGAGGATCGCCGGATACACCGACGGCCAGATCGACCGTGTGGGATGGCCCGCCTCGTCGGTGCTGTCGGGATTCGTCATGTCCTCGAGGGGCACCACGATTTCGATGTCGAACGCCTTGTCGCGGGGCGCATCCACGATGGTGACGGGACGGGGCGTCCACGGGCCGGCAGCATCGAGCGACATCGCGTCGGCCGCGGCGATGGTTCCCCCGCCGAGGAACTCGGCGATGCGCTCCAGCGGACGTTGGGTGGCACTCAGCCCGATGCGCTGCGGCTGGCGCCGGGTGATCTCCTCGAGTCGCTCCAGACTGAGGCTGAGGTGGGCGCCGCGTTTGCCTCCCGCGAGCGAGTGGATCTCGTCGACGATCACCCAGCGCACCGGCGTCAGAAGGGATGCCGCCGCCGAGGTGAGGAGCAGGTAGAGGCTCTCGGGAGTGGTGATCAGGATGTCGGGCGGCCGACGGTGCATCGTTCGTCGCTCCGCGGGTGGGGTGTCGCCGGTGCGCATGGCCGTGGTGAGCGGCGTAAGGGCCTCGCCGCGGCGTTCCGCGGCAAGGGCGATGCCACGGAGGGGGCTGCGCAGATTGCGCTCGATGTCGTAGGCGAGCGCCTTCATCGGTGACACGTAGAGGACCCGGCAGCGGTCGGCGGCGGCGGGGAGGTCCTCGAGGAACAGCCGATCGAGTGACCACAGAAACGCTGCCAGGGTCTTGCCCGATCCAGTGGGTGCGTGGATCAGGGTGTGGGCGCCGGTGGCGATCGCCTCCCATCCCCGCTCCTGGGCTGCGGTGGGTGCGGCGAACGAGGCCTCGAACCATGACCGGGTCGCCGGGGTGAAGCGATCGAGGGCGGACATGGGGGGAGGGTACCGAGGGTGCACGACGAGTCTTAGAGGGTGCCGAAGCCGGTCGCCTGCGCACGCCATCGCGGGTGCCCGTCCACGGAAGGACCAAGATGGGGCCGACCCCATCGAGAGCGAGGGCCCGTGGACATTGCCGTGAACCTGGTGGAGAGCTACCTCCGTTTCAACGGGTACCTCACGATGAGTGAGTTCGAGGTGCAAGCCCGCAATACCTATGGCGAATTCGAGGCGGTCACGGACGTCGACGTGATGGGCATTCGCTTCCCTGGCGACCTCGTCGCAGGTGACCCGCACACCGACGCCGAGGCCCGAATCGTGGCGATCGAAGATCCGGCACTCCTCCTCGAACCCGACCAGATCGATGTCATCATCGGTGAGGTCAAACAGGGTGCTGTCGATTTCAACTCCGGGCTGCGCACCCACGTCGTGCTGCACACCGTGCTGCGCAGGGTCGAGTGGCTGTTCGCCGGGGATGTCGGCCCGGTCGTCGACGAGGTGGCGGCCCGTTCGCTGTGCGTGGCTCCGGCGAGGGGAGGTGGCCAGGTCCGGGTGCGGCTCGTCGCCTTCGGCCGTTCCGACCTGACGGATCTACACACCATCGGACACCGACACATCGTCATGACGCTGCAGCGCTTTCTCTCGGGGCTCGGTGATGCCTTTCGGCCGGTGCAGTTCCGTGAGCCGGCTCCGGGGATGCTCAGCCTGCTTCTGAAGTCGGGCTTCGAGCTCAGCGAGCCGGTTCGCCCGGAGGGGTGAGGCACCACAGGTTCAGGCCTGTCGCCGGGTCGGGATGGCGCACCGGCGGATCGCCGATGAGTTCCTGGAGGCTCACCTCGATCGAGAAGACCACGCAGCCGCGGTTGAGGTGGCCGCCGAAGGCGTTGCCTGCCGCGTCACCGAAGGCGGCATGGGTGTGGACGAAGGGGGCACCGTCGAGGATCGAGACATTCCCCACGCCGGAGAGCACCTCGAGGTGCCGATCGATGGCGAAGTCTCGATAGGCGTGCCCGACCTGGTCGTAGTAGCGCAGTGAGGCGCGGCTCACCGCTCCCAGGTAGGAGAACCACGCCGCGTCGATTCCCCGCGCAGTGGCGTAGCCGGTGATGGCGTCGACGACGTCCATCCCCGCCTCGAGGCGGAGGACGTGGATCGGCCCCGGCTGGAAGTCGTAGGTGTTCACTTCGCGGCCGCGACGAAGGCCCGGGCGCGGGCGGCGTCGACGGGCGCGGCGGTCCTCCCCCCGACCTTGATCGCGGTGCCGACGATGAGTCCGCTGCACAGGGCGAGCAACTCGCCCGCCGAATGCAGGTCGGCTCCCGAGCCCACGTAGATCGGGGCGCCGGGCGCCGCGGCTGTCACGCGTTCGAGGTGGGAGCGATCGACGGCGCGCCCGGTTCCCGGCCCGCTCACCACGATGGCGTCGGCACCCGAGCGCTCCCACAGGTCGGCGGCGGCGCGATCGAGGGTGAGTCCGGGCGGGGGAGTGGCGTGCTTGACGAACACGTCGGCGAACACCAACACCTGCGGCGCCACCGTGGCGCGCATCCTCGCCACGTCCGCGGCCCTGCCGGTGATCGTTCCCTGGTCGGTGTGCATGACTCCGGAGAGCACATTCACCCGGATGAAGGCGGCTCCGGTCGCCGCGGCGACGGCGAGGGCGCCGAGGGCGTCGTTGCGCAGGACATTGACCCCGGTGGGGACTCCGAGCGCGGCGACCGCGGCGACCGCCCGGGTCATCGCCGCAATCGTCGTCTTGGGGACGTCGTCGGCATAGAACGGCGCATCGCCGAAGTTCTCCACCATGAGACCATCGAACCCGGCGTCGACCAGGGTGCGGGCATCGGTCATGGCCGCCTCCACGACGGCGCCGAAGTCATGCCGGTAGCGGGGGGAACCGGGGAGCGGCCCGAGATGGACCATACCGATGAGCCGGGGGCTCATCGGTAGATGCCGGCCACTTCGAGGGCGAGTTCGGCGACGTCGCCGGTGGCGGTGAGTTCACCGGGATCGTCGGTATGGCCGACGACCAGGCGGCACCAGTCGCCGGCGGGGCCGCGCACGACGTTGTCGGCATCCTCGTCGCCGAAGACCCAGCGGGCGTAGTTCGGTCCGCCGAGTTCCACGCGGACGTCCTCGAAGTCCTCGCCCGCGGCATCGAAGGCGTGGGGCAGGCTCGCCCATCCCAGCCAGGCGATGTGGCGCAGCCGGGCCGTGTCGACGATCTCCTTGTCGAGGCAGCCGAGGATGCGCAATCCGTGCGACCAGGTGTCGGTGAGGCGGATCGTGGCGAAGGTGCGCGCCGAGATCTTGCCGTCGAGCCACCGGACCTTCTGGCCCGGCTTCATTCGGCTCAGGGCGTCGACGACATCGGCCCGGGCAAACCGCCACCACTCGATGATCTCCTGGGGACGCTTGCCCTTGCCCTCGGCCACGCCCGCCTTCTCGAAGGTGGAGAGGTCGCCGAAATCGGCGAGAAGGTCGTCGATCGACAGCTTTCCGGTGATGAGGCGGGCGGCGTGCTGCTCGCCCCAGGCGAGGATGGCGATGGTGTCCTGCACGGTCACGCCGCCCGTTGCCACGCGCTGACGCCAATCCCTGTCAGGTGCTCGCTGCAGGGATTGGTCCAAACCTTGCTGTTCGGCGACGAGGTCGGCGAGGATCTCGCGCATGGGGCCTTGAGTTTACTAGGCCTCCGGCGTGGCTTCTCCGGTCTCGATCTCATTGATCCGGTTGATGAGGAGCCGAAGACGCCCATGGTTGCGGCGGTCGAAGGCGAGTTTGAGTCCATCGAGCCTGCGGTGGCCACTCTCCTCGTCGTCGAGCTCGGCAGGATCGATGGCGGTGATGCGCCCGCCGGCGAGGATGTCGCGGAACTCGTCATTCATGGCCTCGAGGGTGGCGCGTTCGGGCCCGCGCAGCATGCGCAGCACGAGGTCGTCGCCGATGTACCGCTGGGAGTGATAGTTGCGGTAGAAGGTGCAGATCTCGGTGGCCGCGGATCTCGCATCCGTCACGAAGGTGAAGAGGTTGAGGTCATCGGAGGTGATCATGCCCTTGGGGACGAGGGTGTCGGTGACGAAGTCGATCCAGCCCCGCCAGTACCCGGTGCCGGGCGCCTCGATGAGCACGATGGGCTGCAGGGGTGCCTTGCCCGTTTGGGTGAGCGTGAGGATCTCAAAGGTCTCGTCGAGGGTTCCAAAGCCGCCCGGGAAGAGGGCGAAGGCGTGGGACTCTTTGACGAACATCAGCTTGCGGGTGAAGAAGTACTTGAAGTTGATGAGCCGGGCGTCATCCACGTACGGATTGGCCTCGGTCTCGAACGGCAGGCGGATGTTCACCCCGAAGGAGGCATTGCCCCCGGCGCCGAGATTGGCGGCCTCCATCGTGCCCGGTCCGGCTCCGGTGATCACCATCCATCCTCGTTCGGCGGCCATGTGGCGAGCCAGCTCCGCGGCGAGGTGATAGTTGGGGTCCGCCGCGGCGGTGCGCGCCGAGCCGAATACCGAGAGCTTGCGGATGCCGCGATAGGGGCCGAACACCAGGAACGAATACCGCATCTCCTTGAGGGCGGCGTTCACCAGCTTGAGCTCGGATCGCTCGGGATGGTCGCGATGCAACTTGAGGGTGGTCACGAGCATCTCGGAGATGAGGTCGGCGTCTTCGTGCTCGTGACCGTGTCCCGCAACCGCATCCGCGGCGAGCCGACGGATGCGCTCGTCGAGTTCGGGGTCACCCAGGTCGTAGCGACGCATCGTTTCGACGGTAGCGGTGTCGCGGCAGCCGTTTGCAGCGAGAACCGGCTCTAGTGTCCGGCGCCCGGAAGGAGTTGTCATGCACGTGGACCGTTTGCACCAGGTGGCCCAGAGGGCCGTGGATCTTCCCCGGGCGGTGGCGTTCTATCGAGATGTCGTGGGCCTTCCGCTGATCGCCGAGTTCGATCCTCCCGGTCTCGCCTTCTTCGATCTGGGCAATGTGCGTCTGCTCGTCGAGCGGGGGGCTGCCCCGTCCCAGCTCTACCTCCAGGTCCCCGACATCGACGCGGCCTGGGCGGAGATCGTCGCCGTCGGGGTCGAGGCGGTCGATCCGCCCCACCTCATCTTCCGCGACGACAACGGCACCTTTGCCGAGCGCGGCAGCGAAGAGTGGATGGCCTTCTTCCGGGACTCGGAAGGGAACCTGGTGGGACTGGTGGAGAGGCGCGTCGCGTAGCGCGGCGCTCGGACCGCGGCGGGCGTCTACCTGCTGAACGGCGGACCGTCCGGCCCGCGCCGTGCCACGGCCGCCCACACCGTCTCGTAGTGGTCCTCGTCGAAGGCATCGATGTGGCTCACCACGAACTCCTCCCAGGCACGGCGCAGGGGATCGGCATCGTCGGAGTACATCCACAACCCGGCAGGGATGCGGTCCAGGACGGTGCGCAGGCTCATCGGCGTGCCGACCCGGGTGCGGGCATCGCGTGAGGTGAACGACTCGTTCACCTCGGCGGCGAGGCGGGCGATCGTCGTCACGAAGGGTGCCTTCAGCTTGGGATACCGCCGCACGAGCATCGACTCGATCTGCGCCGCGTCGGGGAACCGCTTCTCCCAGATGACCCACCGATCCGCAAATGCCTTGTTCAGGGTCTGCGTGCCGGCATAGTCCCGCAGGTCGGTCGGATTCATGGTGCCGAAGACCCGGGTGTCGGTGCGGAGATGCACCGTCTCGCCGGTGGGCAGGTCGAGAGCCTGGTACCGATCGAGCAAGCCGTGCAGGGCGAACAGCGTCTCTGCGCCGGCGGCGTTCAACTCGGACAGACTGATGAGAGCCGGACCGCGCAGGGCCCGGGTGATGTCGCCGTCCTCCCATCGGCTCTCGGTGCCTCCCCGTCCGTCGCCGTAGAGCTTCACCGAACCGATGAGGGTGATGTCGCGCACCTCACCGGTGAGCGGGATCCGGTAGTAGGGGAGCCGGAGCAGTGCGGCGAACTGCTCGAGGTCGTGGTCCTTGCCCGTTCCCATGTGGCCGCGCAGGGCGACGTGGAGCGGGGTATCGGTGACGCCGGCGCGCCGTACCTTCTCGAGGGCGGCCAGCTTGTAGAGCATCCCGAGATCGACGTAGTGGGGATCCGGTTCGGGGATCTTGCCGGTTCGCTGGGCGACGTCGGGCAGGTCTCCTGGCACCACGAAGGTCTCGAGCGCGATGGGCTTGCGCTGTCCGGTGGGGTCGGTGAAGGTGACGGTCTCGGGCATGGCCCTCCTGGCGGTGGTCATCGTGGCGGCGTGGCGAGCGGATCCTTTGCCGGCGACGCCGATGCGCCCTCGGCCCGGGCCGGAAGATCGTAGAGGCGTCCTTCGTTGCCCCACCACGTGTCACCTCCGGTGATGGCGATGCTGCGGCGCAGCGCCGAGCGCACGCCATCGATCATCGCCCGGGTGAGCGCTTCGGGCTGCGCCACGACCCGGCTCCGGGAGTAGGCGGCCTCCACCGTGGCGTCTCCGATGCCGATGCCGAGCACGGTGGTCCCCGAGTCCTCGACGGCGTCGACGGAGGCAGTCAGGGTCTCGATCGATCCTCGGGTCATCCCATCGGCGAGCACGACGAGCATGCGCACCTGCGACCGGCGGGCGGCGAGACGCTCGGCGGCATGACTGAGGTTGAGCTCGTCGACGTTGGCGGCTTTCTCGAACATCGACACCGGTGGCGACTGCTCCGGGTCCTTGCGCGCCGCCGTGGCCGCCTCGGCGGGCTTGGCCGCGGTCCAGAACAGCCCGGCGAGGGCGGGCTCGGCCTCCTCCCAGCGCTGTTCGAACGACTTCACCACGTAGTGGTTCACGGTCCGGGTGAGCCGATCGGCGGCGCCGCCCTGGGAGCGTCGCAGGGCACCTCGGGTGGCGTTGAGACGGGTGACGAAACTGCGTTCGCTGTCCTCAGGCCGGGCGGCAAACGCCCGGTTGAACAGGGCCACCTCGAACTCGACCTGGAGCTCGTCGCAGAGGCGGGCGAGGGTGAGGGCTCCGAGGGTGGCGGCGGGCATCGCCCACGGCGCCTTCGTGCCGGTTGGCAGCGGCCGTGGCTGGAGCATGCTCGCCGAGCCATCGACGAGGAGGCTCACCGCGTAGGCGCGGCGGATGGGAAGGGCGCGGCGCTCGAACATGCGCTGGTAGAGGCCGCCACCGAGGAAGAGCGCCGCGTACGGGGACAGATCGCCGGCGTCGTAGCCGCTTCTCAGGCCGCGACGCTGGTTGGCGACGAAGAGGGGGTGGAGCTCCCCCGAGACGTGGCGCTGCGCCACCTCCCAGCGGCGGGCCGCCTCGGCGCTGGCGAGGCGGCCGGGCTCGGCGAAGCGGTCGAACCGATCCGGGATGCGGCACACGATGAGCTTGCCGCTCTGTCCCGTGGGGAGGTAGACGTCGGGGGCCTCGGACACCCGGAGGATCTGATCGGTGGCCGGGTCACCCGCCTCGTCGGTGTCGCCCTTGCGCCCCGCGGCCGCCGCCATCTGCTCGGCGCTGTGGCGGGAGGCGTCATACGACTCGGCGTCGCGCAGGATGGGCGAGAGCATCCGCACGGCATCGACCGCGTCGTCGATCTGTTCGCGCTCCGCCTCCTCGCGGTCCGCCTGCCGGGTGTGGGACTCCGTCGGCGATGCCTCCTTGAGCAGGCCGTGCGCCCGGGCGATGGCGAGCAGCGCCAGGGCGATGGTTGCCGTCTCCCACGGACCGGGGGCCTCGCGGGCGGCATCGATGAGTTCGCGCGCCTCCTCGAGCGCCATGGTCACCCCGGGATCGGACGCCGCCTGGGCGGTGTCGACGTCCTGGTAGCCACCGACGGTGAGAAAGCACGCCAGGGCGAACTGACCCATCGGGCGGGCCCGTCCCATCGCCGCGGGGATGGAAGCTCGGTACAGGTCTCCCAGGACCGATCGGGCACCCGGATACACGTGGAGGTTCTGGATCTCCTGGCGGGCGTCCTCGACCGCGAGGAACATCGCCTCGGCCGCAGGCCCGCCCGCCCGATCGACCGCGACGAGGAGGGCGACGGGGGTCTCGGAGAGGGGCTCGTCGGTGTCCGGGAACCACTCGGAAGGAAGGGGCCGGAGCTCGTCGAAGTCGGTGGCGACGAGATGCACGGTCTCGTGGAGGGCAGCGGCGAGCGCCACCTCGGATGGGGTCACCGGAGCCCGCCGCGTGTAGGCCGCCTGGAAGACTCCGGGGTCCATCACGATCTCCCCGGGGGAGGCCGAGGTGCGCGAGCCGAGGCGAACGCGCAACTCGGCGTTGCCGGAGAGCGACCGGGCGAACCGGGTCACCGCCGGCGCCACCCGCTGGTAGCGCGCCACGACGGCTTCGACGGCTCGCTCTTCGGCGGGCAGGATCTCGGTGAGCAGGGGTTCTTCGCGGCGGCGCACAGCCCGCCATTGTCGCACGGCAAGAACCCCAGGCGCGGTGGGGGCCGGGTGGCTACACTCGCCCGACTCCGGGCCGGGGGCCATCCCCTTGGTCCGGTTCCACAATGGAGGGAAACAACCAATGAGTCGGAAATTCACAACGTTCCGGCCGCTGGGTGCACTGCTGATCGTTCTGGCCCTCACCGCCGTCGCTTGCGGCGACGACGATGCCGAGACCACGACGACTACGGCTGCCACCACAACGACCGCGGCTGCGACCACGACGACCCAGGGTGAGACCTTCACTCCGGGTCCGCTCGGATACATCGAGGTTGCCCCGGGTGCCCCGATCGAGATTCGCGCCCTTCAGGCGATCTCGGGCGAAGTGGCCTTCCTGGGACAGGATCAGGTCTACGGCGTCCAGCTGGCGATCGCCGACTACGGCGACGTCCTCGGGCATCCGGTGAACCTGGGCACGGTCGAAGACGACCTCTGCTCGGCCGACGGCGGTCAGGCAGGCGCCCAGAACATCCTCGCCCAGCTGGTCGAGGGTGACGGCGGGGCCTTCACCGGTCCGGTTGGCGTCATCGGTGCGACCTGCACCGGTGCGACTCGCGCCGCGCTGCCCCTGATCTCCGAGGCCGGGCTGCTCATGATCTCGGGTTCGAACACGGGTCCGGCGCTGACGTCGAACCTCGTTGGCGTTCCCGGTGAGTACAACGCCCCCGGGTTCTACCGGACGGCGCACAACGACCTCTACCAGGGTGGTGCGGTGGGTCGGTTTGCCTACGACGTGCTCGGCGTCCGCAAGGCCGCCGCGATCCACGACGGCGATCCGTACACCGACGGCCTGGCAACCGCATTCAAGGACGCCTTCGAGGCGCTCGGCGGCGAGGTGGTCGTGTACACCGCGGTGAACAAGGGTGACACGGACATGACCTCGGTGCTCACCGAGGTTGCGGCCGGCGCCCCGGAATTCGTCTTCTTCCCGATCTTCCAGCCCGAGGGTGACTTCCTCATCCAGCAGGGCCGGAGCACGGCGGGCCTGGAAGACGTGATCTGGGTCGGTGCCGATGGCGTGCTCACCGATTCGTTCATGGCGCTTCCCGAAACCGCGGGCATGTACTTCTCCGGACCGGATCTCCGGTTTGGCGAGAACATGTCGGTGACGGGCAAGACCTACAACGACTTCCTGGCGGCATACCAGGAACTGGCCGGGATCTCCCCGACTGCCGCGTTCCATGCCCACACCTACGACGCCACGGCCCTGCTGTTGGACACGATCAGCCAGATCGCGTTCGTCGAGGCCGATGGCACGCTGAAGATCGACCGTCAGGGGCTGCGTGATGCGCTCACCGCAACTCGCGACTTCCCTGGGTTGATCGGTCCCATCACCTGTGACCGTTACGGTGACTGTGGATCACAGGCGATCTCGATCATCCACCACGAGGATCCGACCGCCATCGCCGCAAGCAAGGCCAACGTGGTCTACGCCGAGGTGGCCGGCGTCGTCAACGAAGGCTGATACTCGACACACGTGAGGTGATGGGGGAGCCCGGCAGCCATGCCGGGCTCCCCCGCACCCGACGCCTGAGGACCCGATGACGACTCCCAACACCCTGCGTCGAATCCTCGCTCTCGATGCGCCCACCCTGGCTGTCGACTTCTTCCTGTTCGCGCTGAAGGCGATGCTGGTCTTCATCGGTTCGTGGGCGGTGATCGGAACGGTGGCACTCCACGTCGCCGGTGAAGGATTGACGGCGGCGGCGTGGAGCGATGTGGTCGTCGGCGGTCTCGCCCAGGGCTTCATGTACGGGTTGATCGCGCTCGGCTACTCGATGGTGTACGGCGTGTTGGGTTTCATCAACTTCGCCCACGGCGAGGTCTTCATGACCGGGAGCATGACCGGCTTCTTCGTGGCCGATGCGCTCGCCGGATTGTGGGAGACCGCCTTTCCCCTCGCCTTCGGCATCGTGATCCTCTCCTCGGTGGCGGCGTCGACCGCGGTGGCGGTCATCATCGAGCGCATCGCCTACCGCCCGCTACGCGGGGCCCCCCGACTCATCCCGCTGATCACCTCGATCGGGATGTCATTCTTCGTCCAGTACGCGGTGCGGGGGCTGGTCGGCGATTCATTCCGTACCTATCCGGTGCTCCCCGAGGGTCTCCGCGACCGGGTTTCGTTCCTCGGTCTGGAGATCGAAGGAATCCGACTCCTCGTGATCGTGGTGGCCCTGGCGTCGATGGCGGGCCTGTGGATGTTCGTCAACCGCTCGCGGACGGGCCGTGCCATCCGTGCGGTGTCCGAGGACAAGGAGATCGCCTCGCTGATGGGCATCGACGTGAACCGCGTGGTCGTCACCACCTTCGCCGTGGGCGGGGCCATGGCGGGCATCGCCGGCGTGTTGTGGGCGATGCTGTTTCGCAACGTCTACTTCCTCACCGGATTCCTCCCCGGGATCAAGGCCTTCACCGCGGCGGTGCTGGGCGGCATCGGCAACCTGCTGGGGGCGATGCTGGGCGGAGTGACCCTCGGGCTGATCGAGGCGTCAGGCCCGACGCTCATCGGCGGCCTGCGCTGGGAGCTGCCGATCTCCATGGGAATTGCCGTGTCGGCCCTGTCGCTCTTCGGTGTGGTGTGGGGGTTGCGAATCGTGCGCAATGCCACCCCGGGGCGTCTCGGCGGAGGATTGGGGTACGTGTTCTTCGGGGCGATCGGGGTGGTGCTCGGGCTGGTGGTGCTGCCAGGGACCACCGTCACGATTCCCGGCGCCTCCCAGCTCAAGGACATGATCGCCTTCCTCGTCCTGATCGGGGTGCTCATGATCCGGCCGATCGGCCTGCTCGGGGAGCGGCTCGCCGTCGAGGAGCGGGTGTGACCACTGCCACCTGGCGCGATGCCGTACGTTGGGGGGCGCTGGGGGGCCTCATCGTGGTGTTCATCGCCACGATCGGGATGGCCGAGTCCTTCGACGCTCGCAAGGTCATCGATCCCTTCCTCAGCCTCGGCTACCTGTCGCTGCTCTGGGTACCGATGGCACTTGGGTATCGGGTGTCGCACCGTGTCGTCCTCGAAGGGACCGCGCCCACCCCCCCGGGCGCCCGCGACATCGCACTCGGGGCGATCACCGGGACGGTGGTTGCCGTCATCCTCTGCGGGTACATCCTCCTCATCGACGCCTACAACCTCCGCGAGGTGCTGGTCAACGTCACCCCGACGCTCGGTCACTACTTGACGAAGGGGGTGGGGCTCCCCGGCGGCCTCGCGTTCGTGCTCGGCGTCGGGGTTGCACTCGGCGCCGCCGGTGGAGCGCTGCATCTCGTGCCCGGGCGTCCGCGCAGCCTCGGGTTGCGGGTGGTGTTGTGGATCCTCGTGATCGGTCTCGTCGAGCTGCTCTTCGGCAGCATCCTGCGCGAGATGGGCTTGAAACGGATCGACAGCTTCCTCTTCAACCTCGACCGCACCATTCCCTGGTACTCGGCTGTCGCCATCGGCCTCGCCGTCGTCGTTCCGAGCGTCCTGCTGCGGGGGCGGGCCCAGGCGGTGCGAGCCCGATTCAACACCATGCCCGCATCCGGCAGGCGTCGCGTCGGCTTCGCGCTCGCCGCAGCCGCGGTGGCCTTCGGGATGATCGTGCCGGTGAACTTCGGGCCACTGCTCAACGAGGTGCTGGCCACGGTGGGCCTGTTCATGCTGATGGGCCTGGGCCTCAACATCGTCGTCGGCTACGCCGGATTGCTCGATCTGGGGTACGTGGCCTTCTTCGCCGTGGGCGCCTACTCGGCGGCCATCCTCACCTCGAGCGCAGCGCCGATGTTCACCCCCGAGCTGGCGTTCTTCGCCGCGGTGCCGTTCGTGATCCTGATCGCGGCGCTCGCCGGCCTCGTCGTGGGAACGCCGGTGATCCGGATGCGGGGTGACTACCTGGCGATCGTGACCCTGGCGTTCGGGGAGATCGCTCGCCTCGTCTTCCAGGCCGACTGGTTGAAGGAGGCGTTCGGCGGTGCCCAGGGAATCCGAGTGGATCCGGCGCGGATTCGGACGATGTTCGGATATGTCCTGGCCGGGGTCGGTCTTATCGCCCTCATCATCGGACTCTTGCGCTGGTGGGCAGCGCGCTCGCTCGCCCGCGAGCGGGGTGACCTCGACTCCCGCTCCGCCGCCGGCGCCGTGGTGGCGGTGCTCGGGGCGGCGGCACTGGCCATCGGACTGGCGTTCCCGAGCTTCGCGACGTGGACGGCACGGGGCATCGACACCGAGCAGATCTTCCGGTTCGTGCTCGTCTTCGTCGCCATCGCCGCGTTCGTGTCCTGGCGATTGGAGTCGTCGCGGGTGGGCCGGGCCTGGATGGCGCTGCGCGAGGACGAGCACGTCGCCGAGGCGATGGGGATCAACGTCGTCACGGCCAAGCTCACGGCCTTCGTCACCGGTGCCGTCCTGGCGGCCTTCGGCGGCGCGTTGTTCGCGATCAAGATCGGCACGATCTATCCCAGCTCGTTCCGCATCGTGCAGTCGATCATCATCCTCGTCATCGTCATCGTCGGCGGGATGGGGAGCTTGCGCGGTGTCGCCCTCGGTGCACTGGTGCTCATCGGGGTGCTCGGCGGGCCGACCCAGCCCGGGCTGTTGCGGGAGTTCGAGGGGTACAAGCTGCTGATCTACGGGGTGCTCCTCATCGCCATGATGCTGAAGCGCCCCGAGGGCCTGTTGCCGGCCGCCCGTCGTACCCGCGAGCTGCACCAGGAGGAGTTCCTCCAGGACGCCTGGATCAAGGCCAAGGCCGACGAGATGGCGGAGGGGGCGTGATGTCGTCGCCGCTGCTCGAGATCCGCGACCTCAGCAAGGTCTTCGGGGGCATCAGCGCCCTCGGTGGAGTCGACTTCGAGATCACCCCGGGCGAGATCGTGAGCGTCATCGGTCCGAACGGGGCCGGCAAGACCACGTTCTTCAACACGATCAGCGGCCTATATCCACCCGACTCCGGGGTGATCCTCTTCGAGGGATCGGACGTTGCCGGGCTCAACCCCGATCAGATCACCCGTCGTGGCATCGCCCGCACGTTCCAGAACGTGCGGCTGTTCCCCAACATGACCGTGCTCGAGAACGTGATGGTCGCCCAGCATTGCCGCACCACGAAGGGGATGTGGCCGGCGCTGTTCCAGACCCCCGGGTTTCGCCGCGAGGAGGCAGAGATCCGCCAACGGGCTGAGGAGATCCTCGGATTCTTCGGCACGCGGCTCACCGGGTATCGCTTCGACCAGCCCGCCTTCGTGTTGTCCTATGCCAATCGGCGCCGCCTCGAGATCGCCCGAGCGATGGCCACCCAGCCCAAACTGCTCCTGCTCGACGAGCCCACCGCGGGCATGAACCCGCGCGAAACGATCGAACTCACCGGGCTGATCGGCAAGCTCCGTTCCGAGATGGGCTTCACGGTCGTGGTGATCGAGCACGACATGAAGGTGGTGCGCGATGTCTCTGATCGGGTGGTGGTCCTCGACCACGGAGTCAAGATCGCCGAGGGCACCTACGAGGAGGTCTCGTCCCAGGATCAGGTCATCGAGGCCTATCTCGGCAGGCCCGCCAAGGCGGGTGGGTGATGGCCGATCGGACGCCGTTGATGCAATTCCGCAACGTGGACACCCACTATGGGCCCGTGCACGTCCTCAAGGACGTCAGCCTCGAGATCTACTCGGGTGAGATCGTCTGTCTCCTCGGGGGCAATGCCTCCGGAAAGACGACAACGCTCAAGACCGTGCTCGGCATGGTCATCCCGTCGGGCGGCGACATCCTGCTCGACGGCGAAGTCATCACGACGTGGTCGACCAGTGAGCGGGTGCGCCGAGGGCTGTCGATGGTCCCCGAGAATCGACGCCTCTTCAAGCGGATGACCGTGAAGGAGAACCTCGAGATCGGTGCCTTCCTGCGCGAGGACCGCGAGGAACTCGCCGCCGACATGGAACGCATCTTCGACTTGTTTCCGCGGGTCAAGGAGCGTCTCAACCAGAAGGCGGGCACGCTCTCGGGCGGCGAGCAACAGATGGTGGCGGTGGGACGGGCGATGATGGCCCGGCCGAAAGTGCTGCTCATGGACGAACCGTCGATGGGGCTGGCTCCGGTCCTCGTGGCGCAGAACTTCGAGATCATCCAGCAGATCAATGCAGCCGGAACCACCGTGTTCGTCGTGGAACAGAACGCCAACATGGCGCTGTCGATCGCCGACCGCGGCTACGTCCTGCAGACCGGCTCGATCGTGCTCAGCGACACCGCGCAGAACCTCCTCGTCAACCCCGAGATGCGGGCGGCGTATCTGGGGGAAGTGGAGTAGGAGTCTCCAGTCATCAGTCATCAGTCGGAAAGGCTTCCTCGGGCTGATGCCTGACGACTGAGGACTACCTCCCGGTTACCATCCCCCTCCCCATGGACCACGAACTCACCACGCTCCCCAACGGCTTGCGCATCATCTCCGAGGCGATGCCATCGGTTCGATCGATCGCCGTCGGGGCGTGGGTCGACACCGGGAGCCGCGACGAGGCCGCGCCCGAGGCGGGGTGCTCCCACTTCCTCGAACACCTCCTCTTCAAGGGCACCGAGGAGTTGAGCGCCCAGGCCATCGCCGAGGCCTTCGATGCGGTGGGGGCGCGTAGCAACGCCTTCACCTCCAAGGAGTACACCTGCTTCTGGGCGCAATTGCGCGACGAGGACCTGCCGATGGGCCTCGGCCTGCTCGCCGAGATGATCCAGCGGCCGGCCTTCCGCGCAGACGAGATCGAATCCGAGCACCACGTGGTGCTCGAGGAGATCAACATGAACGAGGACGATCCCTCGGATGTCGCCCACGACCAGTTCGCCCAGGCACTCTGGGGTGATCACGTGCTCGCCCTGCCCGTGCTCGGCACCCGCGACAGCATCACGGCGATGACGCGTGACATCATCTCCGGGTACTGGAAACGCCGCTATCACCCGGCGACGGTGGTGATCGCCGCCAGCGGCAACCTCGAACACCGCTCCCTCGTCGACCTGGTCGGGGAACGCTTCGGCAGATGGAGCGGTGGCACCGCCGGTCACGAGTTCGTCACCCCGACGGTCACGTCGACGGTGAAGGTGGTCAGCCGCGACACGGAGCAGGCGCATCTCGTGATCGGATCCGAGGCGCTCGATCGCGCCGATCCGCGCCGTTTCGCCTTCGGGATCCTCAACCATGTGCTCGGCGGCGGCATGTCGAGCCGGCTGTTTCGCGAGATCCGCGAGGAGCGCGGCCTGGCATACGCGGTGTACTCCTTCCGGATGCCCTACGCCGACTCGGGCGCCTTTGGCGTCTATGTCGGCACCACGCCCCATCAGACCTCGCAGGTGCTGGAACTCGTCCGCGAGCAGTTCTCCAAGGTCGCCGCCGAGGGCATCACCCTCGATGAACTCGAGCGCGCCAAGGGGTACACGAAGGGCTCGCTCGCCCTCTCCATGGAGGACACCAACAGTCGCATGGTCCGCCTCGGCCGTCATGAGCTCACCGGGGTGGAGCACCTCTCGCTCGATGAGACCGTGGCCCGCATCGAGGCGGTCACGCTGCAGGCCGTGCACGATGTCGCGGTCGAAGTGCTCGGCGGTCCCTTCGTGATCGGAGCCGTCGGACCCTTCGACGCCGCCGACCTCGGTCGTCACGTGGCATGACACGCGTCGCCGTCTCCGGTGCCGGGGGACGGATGGGGCGCCTGGTCGCCGAGACGGTGGCTGCCACGCCGGGTTTGGATCTGGTGGCCGGCTTCGACCCCGCCCACGCCGGTGCGGTGTGTGGAGGGATCACGATCTCGGCCGACCCGGCCGTGGTTGGCGCCGCCGAGGTCGTCGTCGAGTTCACCACTCCCGGCGTCGTCATGGCCAACCTGGCGCAATGGCGGCGCCAGGGAGTCCACGCCGTGGTGGGCACTTCGGGCTTCGATGCCGCCCGAATCGAAGCGCTGCAAGCCTCGTGGGGGAGCGGACCGCCGAATTGCCTGGTCGTGCCCAACTTCTCCATCGGGGCGATCCTCATGATGCGATTCGCCGAGATGGCGGCTCCGCACTTCGCCGCCTCCGAGATCATCGAACTCCATCACGACCGCAAGGCCGACGCCCCATCGGGCACCGCCCTCAACACCGCCTCCCGGATCGTCGCTGCCGGCGGACGCCAGGAGCGCCGGGTCGAATCATCCGAGGCACTCGCCGGGGCGCGCGGCGGCGATGCCGGACCCCGGGTGCATTCCGTGCGCCTCCCCGGTCTCCTCGCCCACCAGGAGGTGCTCTTTGGCAGCGAGGGCGAGACGCTGACGATCCGTCACGACACCACCGACCGCGCCTCGTTCCTCCCCGGGGTGCTGCTGGCCGTGCGCGCCGTGGCGGGATTGTCGGAGCCGGTGACGGTGGGGTTGGAGCAGATCCTGGGGCTGTGAGTGTCCTCAGTCGGACACATCTCTGGCTGACGACTGACGACTAGAAGAGCTCGTTCGCCAGTCTCCGGCGGTACTCGGGGGTGAGGGGATGCTCGGGGCCGAGCAACCCGAGGACGTCGACGATGGCGCGCCGGGCCCGCTCCTTGAGCGGACCGCCGTCGCGCACCACGGTGAGCAGGTGATCGAGTCCGGCCTCGTACTCGCCCTTGGCCGCCAGCGCCTGGCCCAATTCGAGGCGGGCAGCATCGTCGCCGGGGTCGGCGGCAAGCCGCTGCTCGAGCGCGGTGAGGTCCACGCCCGAGCGTGCCGCCAGGCGGGCGGCCGCTTCGAGGCGTTCGACGTCGGCGGTGCGGGGGAGTCGCCCGAGGACGATGAGTGCCTCATCGGTGTCCTTGCGGGCGATGAGCAGCGAGGCAAGCGCCGTGGCCGCCTCGGGATGATCCGGCACCTCGGCGAGCACGTCGCGGTAGAGGGCTTCGGAGCCCGCCTCGTCGCCGTCGAGGGAGAGGTCTCGGGCGCGATCCACCATCAGGTCCCAGCGAGACGGGAGCAGACTCTCGATCCATGCCTTCACCTGCGCCTCCGGCTTCGCCCCGACGAAGGTGGCGACGGGGCGGCCATCTTTGAAGGCGATCACCGTCGGAATCGACTGCACCCGGAACTGTGCCTGGAGCTCGCGGTTGGCGTCGACATCCACCTTGACGAGTTCGAAACGCCCGCCGTAGGCACCGGCGAGGCGCTCCAGGGTGGGGCCGAGGACCTTGCACGGCCCGCACCACTCGGCCCAGAAGTCGACGACCACGGGGACCTCGGCGCTGCGCTGCAGCACCTCGGTGGCGAACTGGCTCTGGTCGATGTCCTTGACGAAACTCATGGCACTCCGAAAACGCTGTGGCGGGCCGAGCATATTCCGTCGCCCGTCGCCCGTGATCGGGGACCGGTGACCGGTTGTCGGTGACTACCGTGACCTCCATGAAGCGGTCCGACATGGACACCCCCTTCGGCCGGGTGCTCACGGCGATGGTCACGCCGTTCGATGCCGCCGGGGCGATCGACACCCAGGGCGCCTGGGATCTGGCGCGTCACCTGCTCGCCGAGGGGTCCGACGGCGTGGTCGTCGCCGGGACCACCGGTGAGTCTCCGACGCTCTCCGCCGACGAGAAGCTCATGCTGTTTCGCACCGTGGTCGAAGCCGTCGGCGATCGCGGGGTGGTGATCGCCGGAACCGGCACCTATGACACCGCCGAGTCGGTCCATCTCACCCGCCAGGCGGTGGCCGCCGGGGTGCACGGGGTGATGGCGGTGACGCCGTACTACTCCCGACCCCCACAGCAGGGGCTGATCGAGCACTTCACCGCCATCGCCGACGCCTCTGAGGTGCCGGTGATCGTCTACAACATCCCCTCGCGCACCGGCCGCCTCATCGAGGTGCCCACCCTGGCCCGGCTGGCGGCGCATCCTCGCATCGTCGCGGTCAAGGACGCCGTCGGCGATCTCGCCTTCACCACGAAGACCGCCGAGGCCTGCGGCGATCGCCTCGCCATCTACTCGGGGGACGACATCCTCACACTCCCCATGATGTCCGTGGGGGCGGTCGGGGTCGTCTCGGTGGCCTCACATCTCGCCGGACCGCAGATCGCCGCCATGGTCAGGGCCGCGGCCGAGGGCGCGTGGGACGAGGCTCGTCGCCTGCATCTCCGCCTGGCACCGCTCTTCAGCGCCTGCTTCCTCGAGCCCAACCCGATCCCGGTGAAGGCGGCGCTCGACGCCTTGTGGAAGCCGGTGGGCCGCCCGCGTCTGCCGCTGGTGCCGGCTTCGGCCGACACCCTGGCCGCGATCACCGCGGCATTGGCGCTGGCGCGAGAGGCATGAGCGTCCGCATCTCCTTCCTGGGCGGTCTCGGCGACATCGGCCGCAACTGCGCCTCCCTCGAAGTCGGCGGCAGGCTGGCCCTCATCGACTGCGGTCTGATGTTCCCCGAGGACCACATGCTCGGTGTCGATCTGGTGCTCCCCGACTTCGCCTCCGTGCTGGCGCGCCGCGACGATCTCGAGTGCGTCGTCCTCACCCATGGCCACGAGGATCACATCGGCGCCCTGCCCTACCTGCTGGCGGAGGTCAACGTCCCGGTCTACGGGACGGCTCTGGCGGTGGCCCTGGCGAGCCATCGGATCGAGGAGGCCGGGATCGACGCCGATCTCCGCCCCATCGCCACCGGCCGGTGGACCGAGCACGGGCCGTTCAAGTTCATGATGGTGCCGGTATCGCACTCGATTCCGCAGGGAGCCGGGGTCGCCTTCGACACCCCGGAAGGGATCGTCGTCCACTCCGGCGACTTCAAGCTCGACCCGACCCCCATCGATGGGGTGCCCACCGACCTCCCCGAGTTCGCCGTGCTGGGACGGCGCGGAGTGCGGCTGCTGCTCTCCGACAGCACGAATGCCGAGGTGCCGGGCTTCGTCGCCTCGGAGTCGAGCCTGGCCCAACCCCTCTACGAGATCGTCGTGGAGACGAAGGGGCGGCTGATCGCGGCGTGTTTTGCCAGCCACATCCATCGCGTGCAGCAGATCGTCGATGCGGCCGTGGATGCCGGGCGCTACGTCGCCTTCATGGGCCGGACGATGCTGCGCAACGTGCCCACCGCCGAGGAACTCGGCTTGTTCTCGGTCCCCGAGGATCGGGTCCTCCCGCTGGAGGAGCTGCTGCGGTTGCCTCCCGGCGACGCCGCCATCGTGTGCACCGGCAGCCAGGGGGAGCCCTTTGCGGCGATGTCGATGATGGCCGCCGGCCAGCACCGCTGGGTCCAGGTCGGCGAGGGCGACACGGTGCTCATCTCGGCTCGGCCCATTCCGGGGAACGAGACCAAGGTGTCGCGCGTGATCAATGGCCTGCTCCGCCGGGGCGCCCGGGTGTTCCATGGGAACAACGCCAACGTGCACGTATCCGGCCACGGCGCCCGTGAGGAGCTGAAGACCTTCATCAATGTGATCCGTCCCCAGGGATTCGTCGGAGTCCACGGGGAGTACCGCCACCTGGTCGCTCACGCCGACCTGGCACGGGAGATGAAGGTCCCGGATGTGATGTTGTGCGAGGACGGTGACGCCGTGGTCCTCGACGGGGGACGGGCGTGGCGGGAGGAAGACGCCGTCGCGGCTGCCTACGTGTTCGTCGATGGACTCGAGGTGGCCGGATCGGTGCAGGGGGTGATCCGCGACCGCCAGCATCTCGCCGAAGACGGCGTCGTGGTGGTCACCATGGCCGTCGATGGCCACACCGGCGAGATCGTGCAGGGACCGGATCTGGAGAGCCACGGCTTCATGGATGACCCTCGTGACGTGTTCGCCTCGGCGCAGCGAGCCATCCGCGAGGAGATTCCGGCGGTGGAGCTCCCCATCGATGCCGCCAACGTGCGGCGCCGGGTGAAGGGCATCGTCAACCGCATCACCCGGTCCGAGACGGGCCGCAAGGCCGTCGTTCTCGTCATCGTGCTCGAGGTCTGAACTCTGCGACCCCGGGGTCGTTGGGCCAAGGACGACACCGGTGTAATCTCCTGAGCCACATGCCATCGCGGACGTCCTCCCGCCGGGGCAACGGGCGGGGTGGGACTACCCGGAGCACCAATACACCGGCTAAGCAACCGAAGCGGTCGATGCTGGCGACCATCCGGGAGCGGATCCGCAGCGGGTTCGGCAGGCACACCGACGACCTCTGGGGTGCCGTGGCGATCGTCGCCGGCATCCTCGTCGGGTTGTCGTTCTTCGATCTGGCCGGACCGATGGGCAGCGCCATCGTGGGCGGTCTCACGCTGCTGTTCGGGATCTGGGGCTATGGGGTGGCTCCGGCCTTCCTCGGCCTCGGCATCCTGCTGCTCGTGACCCGCCATCGCGACGAATACCGCCGGGTCGTGCTCGGCTTCTGCGTCACCTTTGCCGCTTCGCTGGCGATGTTCCACCTCATGACCGGCACGGTCTCGCTGGCCTCGTCGCTCGACCTGGTGCGCGATCGGGGTGGGGCGGTCGGTTCGATCATCGCCTTTCCGTTGCGCCGTCTCATCGGGTTCTGGGGCGCCTTCGTCGTGCTGCTCACCTTCGTGTCGCTCGGGGTGCTCCTCATGACCCGGACGACGGTCCGCGAGGCGCTGCGCGCCATGCGTGACGCCGCGGCAGCAGGACTGAGCCGCTTGCGCAGCCGCCGCCAGCGGCGTCGGCCCGTGGTCGAGGTGCGTTCCTCGGCGCCGCCGCGTCCCCGTCTCGTCGTGGTGAATCCGAACCCGGCTCCCGCCGCCAGGCCGACCCCGAAGGCGACGCGCCCCGCGCCGGGGGTGGCCGTCACGGCCCCGGCGCGTACCGCTCCGCCCGTGGCGGCGAAGCGCCCGGCGGCGAAGAAGGGCTACACCCTGCCGCCCCTCGAGTTGCTCTCCCTCGGTGGCGGGGCGGGACACAGCAAGAAGGCATTGGACGACACCGCCCGCGAACTCGAGGAGGCGCTCAACCAGCACGGCGTCGACGCCCGGCTCACCCGCATCGTCCCCGGACCGACCGTCACCCGGTTCGAGATCGAACTGGCCCCGGGAGTCAAGGTGGCCCGGATCACCAGCCTGTCCCACGACATCGCCTACGCCCTCGCCACCCCCGACGTCCGCATCCTCGCTCCCATCCCGGGCAAGAGCGCCATCGGCGTCGAGGTCCCCAACCGACGGCGCCAGCTGGTGACCCTGGGCGACATTCTGCGCAGCCCGGAGGCCAAGGAGGCGACCCACCCGCTTTCCGTGGCGCTGGGGATGGACGTGTCGGGCCGGGCGCACATGCTGAATCTCAGCGAGCTGCCCCATGTCCTCATCGCCGGTGCCACCGGGGCGGGCAAGTCGTCGTGCATCAACGCCATCGTCACGTCGCTCCTCATGCGCACGACCCCCGAAGAGGTTCGGCTGATCCTCGTCGACCCGAAGCGGGTGGAGCTCGGCCAGTACAACGACGTCCCTCATCTCCTCACGAAGGTGATCATGAATCCGAAGAAGGCCGCGGACGCCCTGCAGTGGGCGGTGCGCGAGATGGACCAGCGCTACGACCTGCTCGCCGAGTCCGGGGTGCGCGACATCGCCGGCTACCACGAGAAGTTCGACCGCGGCATGCTCGAGGGAGCGAAGTTCGTCAGGTTCCCCTACATCGTGATCGTCGTCGACGAGTTGAACGACCTGATGATGGTGGCGGGACGCGCCGTGGAGGATGCGATCGTGCGCATCGCGCAGATGGCGCGCGCCGTCGGCATCCATCTCGTCATCGCCACCCAGCGCCCCTCGGTGGACGTCATCACCGGCGTGATCAAGGCGAACATCCCCTCGCGCCTGGCCTTCTCGGTGGCCTCGCAGGCCGACAGCCGGGTGATCCTCGACCTCTCCGGCGCCGAGAAGCTCATCGGCCTCGGCGACATGATCGTGGTGACCGCACGCGACCCCAAGCCGGAGCGCATCCAGGGGGCATGGGCGGCCGAGGAAGAGGTACATGCCGTCGTCGCCTTCGTGCGCGAGCAGCGTCGTGTCCAGTACGAGGAGCGGGTCTTCGAGGCGGCGGACGCGGCTCGGGAGACGAGCGACGAGTTCGAGGGCGAAGACGCCGACGTCGTCCGCCAGGCGATCGACATCGTGGTGCGATCCCAGCTGGGCTCGACCTCGATGTTGCAGCGCAAGCTCCGCATCGGGTTCGCCCGGGCAGGCCGGGTGATGGACATCCTCGAACGCCGCGGCATCGTGGGTCCGTCGGAGGGCTCGAAGGCTCGCGAGGTGCTGCTCACCGTCGAGGAGCTCGAGGCCATGGCCGGAGAATCGATCGACGTCTGATCCGGCACCAAGCACCCGACTCCCGATTCCCGAACGGGCACCGGGTGTCGGGTAGCGGGTGGCCCCGATAGAGTCTGCGCCCCATGGATCCGCTCCGCATCCTCGACGTCGACGGCCGCCTGCTCGGGCCGTCACCGCTGCCCCCGGAGGAGATCCGTCGCCTGTTTGCGGTGCTGCTCACCGTGCGGGCGTATGACCACAAGGCGTCCGCACTGCAGCGCCAGGGCCGCCTCGCCACGTACGCCCAGTTCGAAGGTCAGGAGGCCGCCCAGGTGGGCAGTGCCGCCGCCCTGCGCCCCGACGACTGGATGGTGGCGACGTATCGCGACGCCGCAGCGATGTGGATGCAGGGCTACCCCTGGGACAACTTGCTGCTTGGCCGGATGGGCGACGAGCGAGGCGGGGCGCCGCCGGCCGGGGTGAACGTGCTCCCGCCGTCGATCACGGTGGGTGCGCACATGATCCACGCCGTCGGCCTGGGCTGGGCGGAGCAGATGAGGGGCACCGACCGCATCGCCATCACGTACTTCGGCGATGGTGCCACGTCGGAGGGCGATTTCCACGAGGCGATGAACTTCGCCGGGGTGTACCGGACGCCGACGGTCTTCGTGTGCCAGAACAACGGGTGGGCGATCTCGATGAGCCGGGACCGCCAGACCGCTTCGGAGACGATCGCGCAGAAGGGAATCGCCTACGGGATTCCCGGCACCCTCGTCGACGGCAACGACCTTCTTGCGGTGTTCGCCGCCACCCGCGATGCCGTCGCTCGGGCCCGACGCGGCGAGGGCGCCACGCTCATCGAGGCCCTCACCCAGCGGATGGGCCCGCACACGACTGCCGATGATGCCGGTCGCTACCGCGAGGAGCGTTCCCTCGAGGATTGGCGCCGGCGCGATCCGCTCGACCGGGTCCGTCGGCACCTCCAGGCCTCGGGATCGTGGTCGGAGGATTGGGAGCACGAGGTCGTCACCGCGGCCGCAGCCGAGATCGAGGCGGCTGTCGGCCGTGCCGAGGACCTGGCGCCCTTTGGCGCCGGTGCCGCCTTCGACCGGATGTTCGCCCGGCCGACTGCGGTGCTCGAAGCCCAGCGGGCCGAGCTGCTCGGCGAGGGGAAGGCGGGGTCATGACCGAGATGAACATGGCCCATGCCCTCAACGATGCGCTGGCGGTGGCACTGGCCGACGACGACCGGGTGGTGATGCTCGGCGAGGACGTCGGTCTCACCGGCGGGGTGTTCCGCGTGACCGACGGGCTCCAGGAACGATTCGGGGCATCGCGGGTGATCGACACCCCGGTGGCGGAGTCCGGGATCGTGGGGGCGGCATTCGGCATGGCCATCGCCGGGATGCGGCCCGTCGCCGAGATCCAGTTCCTCGGATTCTCGTATCCCGGCTACGACCAGATCGTGAGCCATGTCGGCAGGATTCGCAATCGCAGCAACCACCGATTCACTGCGCCGCTCGTCATCCGGATGCCCTTCGGCGGCGGCATCGGAGCCGCCGAGCACCACAGCGAGTCGAGCGAGGCGATCTACGCCCACACTCCCGGGATCAAGGTCGTCGCTCCGGGGACGCCGGCCGCCGCCAAGGGCCTGCTGCTCGCCGCCATCGAGGACCCCGATCCGGTGATCTTCCTCGAACCGATCCGGGTGTACCGGGCGATCAAGGAGGATGTGCCCGCGGGGAGGTACCTCCTCCCTCTCGGCGTGGCCGAGGTGGTCAGGCCCGGCACCGATGTCACCCTCGTCGCCTACGGCGCGATGCTGCGCGACGCCGGGCGGGCTGCCGAGGCCCTGGCCACCGACGGGGTGTCCGCCGAGGTCATCGATCTGCGCACGCTGTCGCCGCTCGATGCCGACACCATCGTGACCTCGGCGGTCAAGACCGGACGGGTCGTGGCGATCAGCGAAGGGCACCGCACCGCCGGCATCGCCTCCGAGGTGGCGGCGATCGTGCAGGAGCGGGCTCTCTACTCGCTCCTGGCACCGGTGGCGCGTGTCACCGGATGGGACACCATCGTTCCGCTCAAACGCACCGAGCGTCACCACATTCCGAGTGTCGATCGCATCGTCGCCGCCGTCCGTCGGACGCTGGGGGACTGATGGCCTTCGAGTTCCACCTGCCCGACATCGGCGAGGGTCTCGCCGAGGCGACCATCGTCTCGTGGCGCATTCCCGTGGGCGGGCGGATCGGCCTCGACGAACCGATGGTCGAGATCGAGACGGACAAGGCGGTGGTGGAGATCCCCGCGCCGCGGGCGGGCGTGATCCTCCATCACGGAGCCCCGGAGGGGGCCACCATCGCCGTGGAGGCCCTCCTCGTGGTGATCGGCGAGGAAGGGGAGACGTGGTCACCCCCCCTGCCGGTGGCGATGGCGGCCTCGGGCCGCGGCGAGGCCCTTCCCATCGTGGGGAATCTGGAGGAGGCGGCACCCGCCGCGGTTCCCGCGGGACGGCCCCGTGCCCTTCCGGTGGTGCGGCGCCTTGCCGCCTCCCTCGGAGTCGATCTGGCGTCGGTGCGGGGGAGCGGCCCCGGCGGACGGATCCTGCGCAGCGACGTCGAATCGGCGGCGCGTGGGTCCGGACCGGTGGAGCGGGTGCGACTGTCACCCACCCGTCTCGCCATCGCCCGCAACCTGACCCGGTCGTGGCAGGAGATCCCCCACGTCACGACCTTTGGCAGCGCCGATCCCACCGCGCTGCTCGCCGCGCGCACGCGCCTCGCCGAGGCGTCGCCCACGCCACTCGAGGCACTGCTCGTGAACGCCGTGGTCCCGGTCCTCGGAGACTTCGCCGAGTTCAATGCCTCCCTCGACGGTGACCACCTCGTGGTTCGCAAGTACTTCGACATCGGCGTCGCCGTCGACACCCCGGAGGGGTTGATGGTGGTGGTGGTGCGTGGCGCCGACACGCTCGATGTCGCCGGAATCGCCGCCGAGATCGTGCGTCTGGCGGAGGCGGCTCGGTCGCGGACCATCCCGGCGGCCGACCTGCGCGGAGCCACCTTCACGATCTCGAACATCGGCGCCGTCGGGGGCGGTTACGGCACCCCGATCATTCCCCACGGGACCACGGCGATCCTCTCCGTCGGCCGGGCAGACCCCAAACCCGTGGTGCGCGAGGGTGCCATCGTGGTGGGGAGGGAGCTGCCGCTGTCGCTGTCGTATGACCACCGGGTCATCGATGGGGCGCGGGGCCGGGCCTTTCTCGCCGCCGTGATCGCCGCCATCGCGGGTGTCACCGGGTGACGGTCGATGGCCGACGGCAGCGTCGGGCGCTGAGTGCCGCCGAGCAGGCGCTGGCGGCGCTGGAGGCAGGCGATGCCCCCGCGGCCAGGCGCGCCGCCCACGAGGCAGCATCCCTCGATCAGATCGGCGCCTTTGCCGCCTTTGCTCCGGCGGTGGATCGAGCGGCCGCCGCCCTCGACTCCACCGGCGTCGTGGACGACGCCTCGTGGGAGGGGGTGGCCGATGCCCTCGAAGCGGGACCGCTGCGATCCCGTGCCCGGCGGGGCCGCCCCTAGGTTCGCCCGGCGGCGTCGGGTGGGTCGAGGTCCGAGAAGCGATCGATGTCGCGCAGTTCGGGAAACCGCAGCCACCACAGCCCGACGATCCCGCAGGTGAGGATGCCGCCGAGCACGACCGCCGGGGCCACTCCGAGCAGATGGGCCGCCACGCCCGACTCGAAGGCCCCCAGTTCGTTGGAGGCCCCGATGAACACGTTCTCGACGGCCGACACCCGGCCCCGCATCGCATCGGGGGTGGCGAGCGGGACGATCGTCGCCCGGATGAAGACGCTGACCGCATCGGCGCCGGCGAGGACGACGAGTGCGGTGAAGGCGACCACATACGAGGTGGTGAGCCCGAAGGCGACCGTGGCCGCCCCGAAGACGGCCACCACCGTGAGCAACACCCGGCCCACCGAGCGCCGCACCGGGCGCACGGCCAGGATGAGGGTGATCGCGACCCCCCCGATCCCGGGAGCGGCCCGCAGCCATCCATACCCGATGTTGCCGACTCCGAGGCGGTCGTCGGCGATGGCAGGCAGGAGGGCGTAGGCGCCACCGAAGAGGACGGCGAACAGGTCGAGAGCGATGGCTCCGAAGAGCACCCGGTTGCGCCTGATGAGGCGCAACCCTTCCATGGCGTGATGCAGGCTCGGCCGCTGATCGACGGGTGTCCGCTGCTGGGCCCGGGAGAGTCGCAGGGAGGACAGGGCACCACCGGCGACGACGAACAGGGCCATGGCGCAGAGATAGGGCAGTGCGGCGCCGGCGTCGTAGAGGAACCCCGAGGTCGCCGGCCCGACGATCATCCCGGCCTGCCACATCACCGATCCCAGTGCCACGACACGGGGGAGACCGCCGGCTGGACCGACGAGTGGCGGGAGCGAGCGGATGGCGGGACTCACGAACGCCCGGAACGAACCGAAGGCGAGGGCGAGCCCGAAGAGGGGCAGTGACGATGTCGGCTCCGACCAGGCGTAGGCGGCCAGCGCGGCGCTGCATGCCGCCTCCCCGCCCAGGCCGATGGCGGCGACCTTGCGCCGGTCGAAACGGTCGGCGACCGACCCGGTGATCGGCACGAGGAGCACCGCGGGGAGAAACTCGGCCAATCCGAGGAGCCCGAGTGCCAGGGCGGAGCCGGTGATGTCGTAGACCTGCTTGGCGAGGGCCGTTGCCTGCAGGAATGCACCCACGGAGGACACCGAGGCCGCGATCAGGTAGGAGCGGACCGAGCGGTCGGTCAGCACCAACCGGCCGCTGGGGGACCCGGTGGTCGCCGGATCCGCGGGGGGTACGTCCACGAGGCGGGCAGGCTACCCGGGAAGTCCCGCCATCGCCGCCAACGCGGCATCGTGGAGATGTCCGTTGCTGGCCACGGCATTGCCTCCCGACACCGTGCGCCGCCCGGACAGATCGGTGAACCGGCCGCCAGCCTCCTCGACGATGACCGCCAACGGCGCCAGATCCCACACCGCGGCGACGGGTTCGATCACGAGGTCGACGGCGCCTTCGGCGAGGAGTACGGATCCAGCGGGATCGGGGCGGGCCGGCGATGGATCATCGACCCGATCGATGCCACCGTGAACTACGTGCGCGGCGTACCGGTGTGGGCCACGCTCATCGCCCTCGAAGATGACGACGGCATCGCCGTCGGGGTGGTCTCGGCGCCGGCCCTCGGAT
>JACRIT010000001.1 GCA_016215655.1 Acidimicrobiia bacterium | reverse complement strand
TCGCCGCCCCAGCCGCACCGCCAGGGTGCGTTTGCCCGCAGTGCGATCGGTGTCGATGTCGCGGACGTTGTTGGCCACGAGGATGGCGGTGACGAGGAACCCGACCGGCACCGCCAACAGCCACGCCTCTGCGGTGATGGTGGCGTCGTGGACGAAGCGGCTTCCCACCACGGCGAACAGTCCGAAGAACCCAAAGACGAAGACCTCGCCGAGGCCCCGGTAGCCGTAGGGCCAGGGACCTCCGGTGTAGGTGAGGGTGGCGACGATGGCGGCGGCGCCGACGACGAGCAGGCGCCAGTCGGAGATCCAGGCCAGGTAGAGACCGCCCGCAGCCGCCAAGGCCAGCACCACCGCGGTGGCTGCCCACACGCGCCGGGCCGTCAGCAGCCCGGAGGCCACCGCCCGCGGTGGTCCGATGCGATGCGGGCCGTCGGCGCCGCGCCGGGCATCCGAGGCGTCGTTGGAGAAGTTGGCGGCGATGTTGATGGCGACCGCGGTGATCAGCGTCACCGCAAAGGCGTCCAGGCGGAAGGCGCCGTCTCCCCACGCCAGGCCTCCGCCGACGAGGACCGGGGCGACCGCGGCGAGCAGCGTCGGGGGTCGGGCGGCGACGAGCCAGGGGTTCACGGCAGGCGGGGGAACTTCCCGAAGTCCGGGGGTCGCTTCTCGTTGAAGGCGTTGCGTCCCTCCTGCGCCTCCTCGGACATGTAGAAGAGCAGCGTGGCGTCGCCGGCGAACTGCTGCTGACCGGAGAGGCCGTCACCGGCGGCGTTGATGGCCGCCTTCATCATCCGGATCGCCAGCGGCGACTTGTCCAGGATCTCGCGCGCCCAGGCCACGGTCTCGGTCTCGAGGTCGGCGAGGGCCACGACCTTGTTCACCATGCCCATCTCGTACGCCTCGGCGGCGGAGTACTGCCGGCACAAGTACCAGATCTCCCGGGCTCGCTTGTCACCCACCATGCGGGCGAGCAGGCCGGCGCCGTAGCCGCCGTCGAAGGATCCGACCTTCGGCCCGGTCTGACCGAACACGGCGTTGTCCGCGGCGATGGTGAGGTCGCACACGAGGTGGAGGATGTGGCCCCCACCGATGGCGTATCCCGCAACCATGGCGATCACCGGCTTGGGGAGGCGGCGCATCTGGATCTGCAGGTCCAGCACGTTGAGGCGCGGGGTGCCCTGGGGATCCAGGTAGCCGGCATCACCGCGAATCTTCTGATCCCCGCCCGAACAGAACGCCTCGGTGCCCGCCCCGGTGAGGATGATCACGCCGACCGCCGGATCGTTGCGGGCCGCCTCGAATGCCGCACTCAACTCGAAAAGGGTCGTGGGACGAAAGGCGTTGCGAACCTCGGGCCGATCGATGGTGATCTTGGCTATCCCGGGGATGGTCTCGTAGCGAATGTCGGTATACGTGCCCTGCGGCTGCCATTCGAAGGCCATGGGTCTCCGGGTGGTGGGGGTGTCGGCAGGTTAGTGAGCCCAGTCGGGGCGCCTCACGAGTCCCTCCTGCAGACAGGCCGATACATCCGCTTGCCCAGCCACACGATCCCGCCGAGGTACTCCGCCAGCCGGTTTGGCCAACGGGACATGTCGCCGCGGAACCGGAACGATCGGCCATGAGCGATCGGCCGTTCGCCCTTGGCTGGAGTGTCCCTGTCCGTCGACGCGCATTGCGCATTGCGCATTGCGCATTGCGCATTGCGGAGGCGCCGCCAGGCGCCGACCACTCCGTTACCGTCCCCACCATGGACTGGCTGCGCCGCGCCGCGGTGTCACGACCCGACGCCCCGGCGGTCATCACCGCGGCGCGCACCGTCACCTACGGGGAACTCGATCGGGCGGCAGACGCCGTGGCGTCGATCGTCACCGGCAGCGGGCTCGCCGCCGGGGTCGTGGCCTTCTGGGGAGAGCGGCAACCGGCCACCGTCGCCGCGGCCTGGGGGATCCCCCGAGCCGGGGCGACCGCGGTCCCCATCGATCCGCAGCTTCCCCCCGGCGAGTCGATGCGGCGCACCCGTGAAGCCGGCGCCCGTGGATTGTGGGCGTTGCCCGAGGGAGGCATCGACGCGCTGCTGCGCCGGGCCGGAGGCGCCGCCGCCGACGGGCCGGCCGAGGAGGTGGTTCGTTTCATCGTGTTCACCTCCGGCTCCGAGGGAAGGCCGAAGGGAGTGATCCTCTCGGGTGGGAACATCGCCGCTTCCGTCGCGGCTTCGGCGCAGCGGCTGGGCAATGGACCCGACGATCCCTGGCTGGCGGTGCTACCCCTGCATCACGTCGGCGGGCTCTCCATCCTGTGGCGCCAGGCGGCAGCCGGCGCCCCCGTGGTCCTCGAGCCCGCGTTCGATCCGCACCGATGCGCGGCGCTGCTTTCCGAGGTGGCCTTCGCCTCGTTCGTGCCGACGATGCTGCGACGCCTCCTCGATGCCGGCGCCCGCGGTGGGGACGCCTCCGTGGGGTGCTGCTCGGCGGCGGCCCGGCCGATCCGTCACTGGTACGTCACGCCCTCGATGCGGGCCTTCCGGTGCTGCAGACGTACGGCATGACGGAGACCTGTTCGCAGGTCTGCACCGTCGCCCCCGGCGAGGCCGAGGCGGCCTTGGGCACCGCCGGGCGGCCCCTCGATGGAGCCGAGGTGAGCATCGCCACCGACGGGCGGATTCGGGTGCGCGGGCCGATGGTGTCGTCCGGCTACCTGGGCGAGGAACCGCGGGCCGATCCCTGGTTCACCACCGGGGACCTCGGCGCCATCGATGCCGCGCGACGCCTCACGGTGCTGGGCCGTGCCGATGCCGTCATCGTCACCGGCGGAGAGAACGTGCATCCCGTCGGTGTGGAGCGGGCGCTGCGTGCGGTGCCCGGCGTCGTCGATGCCCGGGTGTTCGGCGAGCCCGATGCGGAATGGGGGAGCCGCGTGGTCGCCGAAGTGGTGCTCGAGGGGGCAACGCTCGCCGAGGTCGATCGTGCTGCCCGCATCGCGCTGGCACCGGCCGAGGTGCCCCGGCGCTGGGTGGTGGTCGACGCCATCTCCGACAAGTTGCGGTAGTGGGGACCATCCTTCCCCCCTTGTGGGGGAAGTGCCTCGGGGAGCGAAGCGAGCCGAGGCGATGGGGGGTGTCGACGCGAATCGTTGTGGACTCGGGTGTACCCCTACCGACCGGCTGTGCCGGTCGGCTCCCCCTCAAGGGGGAGCGATGTCACAACGCGGTTCCGGCCGCCCCAGGGGCGGCCGGAAGCAGCGTCATGAAGACGAATGGATTCGGCGCGGCGTCAGCGCGCCTGGCGGGGCCGGGCTTCGTTGACGTTCAACTTGCGCCCGGAGAAGTCGAAGCCGTCGAGCGCCTCGATCGCCTTGCGTCCATCGGCATCCGGCATCTCGACGAAGCCGAAGCCGCGGGGGCGACCGGTCTCACGGTCGGTGATGACCGAAGCCCGCTCGACGGTTCCGTACTTGGAGAACAGTTGCTCCAGCTCGTCCCCGTTGGTGGAGTAGGGAAGATTCCCCACGTAGATGTTCATCTGGGTCCCTTTCTCGAGTACCCACCCGTCCTCCATGGACGGGCATTCGGCCTTGGGTTCCCGAGACACAATCGCTCACAGACCACGCAGCCGACGCAAACAATACCAAGCACACAGCCGGGGTCCAGCGCGAATGTCTACCGTGGATGCTCCTGTACCGAGGGGTGTCGCCGATGTGCTTTGCCGAGGACTCCACGCCGCCGGTGGCGCCGATCTCCGGTGCTGCCGTCGACACCACGCTGGTCACGCTGACCGCCGCCGACGGCAATCGGTTGGCGGCGTATGAGGCCCGGGGCGACGGCTCGGGTCGCGCCGCGGTGCTGATCCTGCCCGATGTCCGCGGGCTGTTCGCCTTCTACCAGGAACTCGCCGAGCGATTCGCCGAGCGTGGATTCGATGCGCTCGCCATCGACTACTTCGGACGGACTGCCGGCGTCGGCGTGCGCGATGGGTCGTTCGACTACATGCCGCACGTCAAGCTCACCACCTTCGAGGGGGTGAAGGCGGACGCCGCCGCCGGCGTCGCCCATCTGCGCTCCCTGGCCGAGGTGCCGGTGTTCACCGTGGGGTTCTGCTTCGGCGGGAGCAACTCGTGGCACCAGGCGGCCAACGGGCTCGGTCTGGCCGGGGCGATCGGGTTCTACGGGCATCCGGATCGGGTCTTTCCCGAAGGGGCGACGCCGCTGGTGCAGCGGGTGGGGGAGATCGACTGCCCCATCCTCGGGCTGATCGCCGGCGACGATCCGGGTATCCCCCTCGAGGCCGTGGAACGATTCCGCGCCGGTCTCGTCGCCGCCGGGGTGGAACACGAGTTGATCGTCTATCCGGGCGCCCCGCACTCGTTCTTCGATCGCAAGTACGAGCAGTTCGCCACCGAGTCGGCCGATGCCTGGGATCGGGCGGTGGCCTTCATCGAGGCGCACCGCTAGCGGAGCCGCGCCCCTACAAGGTGGGGGCGGTGATCGGGGTCACCTCGGAGGTGATGTCGATGGTGGTGAGCACCGTCGCCAGATCCTCGCCGATGGGCATCTGGTAACGCAGTTCGGCCAGGGCGCCGTCGGCGATCAGGATGGTCACCACCACCTCGTCACTCCCGACGAAGCCGAGCGCCGATGCCGGATAGGTGGCATCGAGGACGACTCTGCCGGCATCGCTCGACACCACTTCGATCCGCGTGGGGTGGGCGAGTGGGGTGAGCGGATCGGCGACGGGAGCCGGACCGGACAGGACCGTCCACGCCCCCTCTGCCTGACGGGCCCACTGACCCGAGGGCCCAATGATGTACTCGACCGTGGTGCCGCCGCTGGTGACGAGGTAGTGACCGGACCCGTCATAGACCGTGCCGTCCACCTGGGTGGTGACCACCCCGCCGACGTCCACCACGGCGGTGAAGCGATAGCGTGCTCCCACCGCGGCAAGGGCCTCCGACAGGGTCGGATCCGCCGCCGGTGTGCTGGTGGCGGTGGTATCGCCCGTGGGACTCGTGGTGCCCGAACTGGTGCTGCTCGTGAGCGGCTCGGTGGTCACCGACGTGGCGGTCCTGGCGGTGTCGTCACCGCAGCCGGTCACCAGGAGCGCAGAGACGACGATGGCGGTCCCCACCAAGGGGGACCGCCACCATGATCCGCGTTGCGGATGCGTCACTTGTCGTCCTCGTCGTCCTCGTCGTCGTCCTCGTCGTCGAGGTCGTCGTCGAGGTCGTCGGAGTCGTCGTCCTCGTCCTCGTCCTCGTCCTCGTCCGAGTCGTCTTCGTCTTCGTCCGAGTCTTCGTCGGAGTCGTCGTCCGAGTCGTCGTCGAGGTCGCCCTCGTCGTCATGGTCGTCGGACTCATCGTCATCGTCGTCGCCGAACTCGACCTCGATCGTGAAGGTCTGTCCATCGGCGGTGGTGTACTGGAAGGAGATCTCGTCGTCCTCCTGTTCGAAGTCGACGGCGGTGCCGTCGACGACCACCGCAGTGACCGCTCCATCGACGTCGGTCATAATCTCGATGGTCAGACCGGATCCGAGCAGGGGCAGCACCGTGGTGGTGGTGCCGGGGTCTTCGGCGTGGGCAGTGGCCGGGAGCCACATCATGGCCACGGCCACCAGGGTGCTCAGTAGCCGCACCAGCGGTCGGGTGTTCGCCTTCAGCGCTCGCATATGGATCGCCCCTCTCTACGTCGTCGTCGTGGACTCACCCTGGTAACCGCCGCGTCGGGCCTGCGGGGTACGGGTCAATCGAGGCCGTCCTCCTCGTCATCGGTGGCGTCGTCGCCCCCGAAGGCCTCCGGGTCATCGGGCGACTCGTCGCCGTCCGAGGGCTCGTCGTCGGATGCGTCGGGGTTCGACGTTCCCGACCCGGGTGGTTCGGTCTCGTCGTCATCACCGTCGCCGAGATCGTCATCGGGAGCAGGCGATTCGTCGTCGCCCTCGTTGTCTCCCTCGTCGCAGTTGCGGTCCTCGTCCTCGTCGATGCCGGGACCATCACCATCGATCCGGACGACGATGCGGATGCGCACCCCGTCGGCGAAACGGATCTCGATGCGATCGGGGGCGGTCTCGACCACGGCGGTGCCCCCCGAGATCACTCCCAGGATGAGGTCGCCATCGGTGGTCACCTCATAGGCCACCGCCACCGCGGCGCCGTTGCAGGCGGTCGACGACCAGACGTGGGGACCGGCGAGCTCGTCCCAGGCGTCGGGGGAGGGGGCGACCGTGGTCGTGGTCGTCGCCGCCGGCACGAGCGTGGTGGCGACCGCGGTCGTGGAGGTGGTGGTCGTGGGATGCTCACGGTGGGGGAGATCGAGGCCGAGGTGGGCGGCGCCGTCGGCGATGAGGCTCTGCACCGGGCCGGGGAGGATGCCGGTGGCGGCGGCCCCACCGGTGGCGGCAAGGGCGACGGCGGTTCCCAGGATCACTTTGGCGGTGATCCCGGACAGGGCCCCGCGAACCAGGAGACGGCGGCGGGGGCGTCCGATTGGCGCCGCCGCCGCCTGCCGCCCGAGGTGCGCCGCGGCGGCAGCGGTAGCCGCCGTGATGTGCGACGCGGCGATGGAGCCGGGAACCGCCTCCGAGAAGTCGGCGGAACGGATGAGGGAGGCCAGGGCGTCGAGCGAAGGGTCGGCGGGGACCCCACCGCTCAGGATCGCTTCGATGTCGTGCTCGCTCAGTCGCCTCGCCACGTCGTCTCCCTCGACATCCCCGTAACCGCCGTCGGCGCTCATAGGGGTACGCCCTCTCGCTCGATCATCTTGCGCAGCGCTTCGAGTCCGCGACGCTGCAGCGCCTTGACCGAGCCCACGTTCTTGTCGATGGCAGAGGCGATCTCGGGAATGGTGAGCCCGCCCAGGATCCGGAGGTAGAGCACCTCCTGTTGGGCGGGCGCCAGCTGGGCGATCATGGCCCGCACCCGGTCGGTCCCCACCGCCGCCAGGGCGGTGTCGGCGGTCGCATCGCCGTCGTCGGCGGGGTGCTGTTCGAACTCGGCGACGGGTTCGGTCGGTCGGCGGCGGGCGGTGCGCCGTTCATCGAGGAGACGGTGGTGCGCGATCGTGAACAGCCATGACCGGAAGTTCTCCTCCGAACCGTCGAAGGTGGCGATGTTGCGTGCCACCTGGAGGTACACCTCGCCCAGCAGGTTCTCGGGATCGGTGGACCCCCGTACCCGCAGGTAGCCGAGCACCCGGCCGGCGTGGGCGTGGTACAGGCGGGCCCAGGCCCATTCGGCACCGCTTTGGGCCGCGGCCAACACGGATTCGAACTCGGGCTCCTGCATCGGGAAGACCTCGGCGTGGCGCTCGGGGAACTTGACCCCGGGCGCTGCGCCCGGGGCGGGACCTTACTCGACCGACTTCGCCCACACCGTGGAACCTGCCACCATGAGTGGTTCGTGGAGGACGCAGATGACCGAGCCGATCACGATGATCGTCGAAATACCCCGGGGCAGCCGGAACAAGTACGAGACGGATCACCTGACCGGCGAGATCTTCCTCGATCGGATGCTGTTCACGTCCACCCACTATCCGGCGGACTACGGATTCATCCCCGACACCCTGGCGGAGGACGGCGACCCGCTCGACATCATGGTGCTCGTCACCGAGCCCACCTTCCCCGGCTGCCGGGTCAGGGTCCGGCCCATCGGGGTGTTCCTCATGGAGGATCAGGGTCATGCCGACCACAAGGTGATCTCGGTGCCGTTCGGTGACCCTCGCTGGGAGACCACGCGCGACATCGACGATCTCCCCGAGCATCTCCGGCTCGAGATGGAGCACTTCTTCACCGTGTACAAGCAACTGGAGAAGAAGAAGACCGCGGTGCTCGGCTGGCGTCCTCTGGCCGTGGCGGAGACCGTGATCACCGAAGCCCTGGCGAGATACCCCCGATGAGTTCGCGCCGTTTCAAGGAGGTCTTCGTCGGGCGTCCCCTCGCCAGCCACGAGGCGCCGCACCAACTCCTCCCCAAGCGCCTCGCCCTTCCGGTGTTCGCCTCGGACCCGTTGTCCTCGGTGGCCTACGCCACGGAGGAGGCGATGCTCGTTCTCGCTCTGGCCGGCGCCACCGCCTTCCGCCTGGTGACGCCGGTCTCGTTCGCGGTGGCGACGCTCCTCCTGGTCGTCGTGATCTCCTATCGCCAGACGATTCGCGCCTATCCCCAGGGGGGCGGCGCCTTCTCCGTTGCCTCCGACAACTTTGGGATCGGGGCGGGAGCCGTGGCCGCGTCGTCGCTGCTCGTCGACTATGTGCTCACTGTGGCGGTGTCGATCTCGGCCGGTGTGGCCGCCATCACCTCGGCCGTCCCCGAAACGATTCCGTGGAGGGTGCCGATCGCCATCGGATTCGTCGTGCTGCTCACCGTGGCCAATCTGCGCGGGGTCAAGGAGGCATCGACGATCTTCGCGGTGCCGACCTACCTCTTCATCCTCACCGTGCTGACGATGCTTGTCGTCGGCTTCGCCAGGTGCGCTTTCGATGCCTGTCCGGCGGCGATCTCTGCGGGGCATCCCATCGAGCCGGTGATGGGTTCGGTGACGGTGTTTCTCGTCCTGCGAGCCTTTGCGTCCGGGGCGACCGCGCTCACCGGGGTCGAGGCCGTCGCCAACGGGGTGCAGGCGTTCAAGGAGCCCAAGGCGCACAACGCCGCCACCACCCTCGCCGTCATGGGGAGCGTGGCTGTCACGATGTTCCTCGGAATATCCACGCTCGCCCGCCTCACCGGGGTTCGGATCTCGCACGAGACGGTCGACCTCTACGGAACCGTGATCTCCCAGGTGGGTCGGGCTGTCTTCGGGGGTGGGTTCGGGTTCTGGGCGCTGCAGGTGTTCACCGCGGCGATCCTCGTGCTCGCCGCCAACACCGCCTACCAGGACTTCCCCCGACTCTCGGCGATCCTTGCCGATCACCGTCTCATGCCGCGGCAGTTCCGCAACCGCGGAGACCGGCTCGTGTTCTCCAACGGCGTGGTCGTGCTGGCCCTTCTCGCCGGGATTCTCATCGTGGCCTTTGGAGCCGAGGTCACGCGTCTCATCCAGCTGTACGTGGTCGGCGTGTTCACCTCCTTCACCATCAGCCAGGCGGGGATGGTCCGCCACTGGCTGCGCTCGCGCGAGAGCGGGTGGCGTCACTCGATCGTGATCAACACCGTGGGGGCGATTACCACGGGAGTGGTGCTCGTCGTCGTCACCATCGTGAAGTTCACCCACGGGGCATGGATCGTGCTGGTGGCGGTACCGGCACTTGTCGCCTGGATGCTCACGATCCGGCGCCACTATCGGGCGGTTGGCGCCCAGCTCCGAGCGTTGCCTCCCGAGGCCGTCGCTCGCAAACACCGTGTGGTGCTGCTGGTGGCCCACGCCGATGAGGCCACCGATCGGGCTCTGCGGTATGCGGAGAAGATCTGGTCCGAGGGCATCGAGTGCATCCACGCCGTCGAAACCGACACCGACGAGACCTCGTACGCCTGGCGGGCGATGCATCCCCAGCGGCCACTCACCCTGCTCGAGGGCAAGGATGGGGTCGGGCGCCGCATCGTCGCCCACGTGCACAAGGTGCGTGACACCCACCCGGGGGAACGGGTCACGGTGGTGATGTCCGATCGGTTCGACCGGCGCGACATCCGCGAGCTGTTCCGGCACCGCCACAGCCTCATGATCAAGGTCCGATTGCTCTTCAGCCAGTCGGTGGTGGTCACCGACGTCACCCACTTCCGCCGCCGCCGGCGCAGCGGCCTGGTGCCGGTGCCGATCCGCCAGGTGGAGCTTGTCGTGCTCGTGTCGGACCTCACCCGTCCGGTGCGGGAGGCGCTGTTGTACGCCCAGTCGCTCGGTCCACCCATGCACGCCGTCCACGTCGACGTCGAAGAGCGCCAGCGCGAGCGCGTGCTCGGTGACTGGGCGAAGGCGCAGCTCGACATCCCCCTCGAAGTGCTTCCCTCGCCCTATCGGGGCATCGTCGACCCCCTCGTCGACTACCTGCGCGAGCGAAGGAGGGTGGCGCTGCCGGGAACGCTCATCAATGTGGTCATCCCCGAATTCATCGTGGAGGGCCGGATCACCCAGATCCTCCACAACCAGACCGGCCTGGCGATCAAGGGCGTCCTCGCCCGCGAACCCGGCATCGCGGTGACGAGCGTGCCCTTCCACCTCGTCGCCCACCTCGACGAGGAGTAAGTCGCCACCGCAGGCGGCGGCCGGGTTTCCGACAGTCGCCGCCGAGGACGGCGGCCGTGTCTTCTTCACTCTCCTCCCTTAGGGAGGAGTACCCGAGGGAGCGCAGCGACCGAGGGGGAGGAGGGTCTCCAGATCCAACGACAAAGGCCCACGCGTCGGAGGGCCAAGGGGCTTCCCTTGCCGGGCGGATCCCGGCACCCTCGGCTGGTGCCTCGTCTTCCTCGCCGCGAATACTCCACACGCCTGTCGCGGGCCCTGCGCAAGAGCCTGACTCCGGAGGAAGCGCGTCTCTGGACGGTCCTGCGCCACGACTTCTCTGCAAAGTTCCGACGCCAGGAGCCGCTCGGCCCCTACATCGTGGACTTCGTGTGCTACGAGCACCGCCTCATCATCGAAGTCGACGGCGTGCAGCACGCCGAGAGCGAGGCCGATCAGCGGCGCGACGCCTACCTCGCTCGGCTCGGCTTCCGGGTGCTGCGAGTCTGGAACGGTGAGGTGTTGTTCGAACTCGCCCATGTCACGGATTGGATCGAGTCGGAGTTGTCTGCTGATCGTCGTGTCACCCAGGCGACACACCGCCGCCCGCGGAGAAGCCCGGGCATCGCGTCGGATGGGGAGACCCCCTCCGTCGCCGCCGAGGACGGCGGCGAGTTCCTCCCCCTGAGG
>JACRIT010000035.1 GCA_016215655.1 Acidimicrobiia bacterium | reverse complement strand
TTAACTAAGGAGGGGAGCTGCGCAATGGGTATTTTTACCGATTGCGCACAGAAGGATTCCATGATTAGATGAGAGTAATTATCAATAACCATAAGGAGGTGACGATGGGACATTGGCACGACGTCCGCGACGCGCTGAGGGGTCCAGCCCGAGACCTCCGGGAGCACATTCCCGACACGTACAAGGGTTTCGCCCGACTCCACGACGCGGCAATGTCGGACGGGGCCCTCTCCGCCCGGATGAAGGAACTGGTCGCCCTGGCAATCGCCGTTGCCGACCGTTGCGACGGATGCATCGCCTCGCATGCCCGCGGGGCGGTGCGCACCGGTGCGACCCCCGAGGAGGTCGCCGAGATGCTTGGCGTCACGATCATGATGGGTGGCGGGCCGTCGACGGTGTACGCCCCGCGCGCCTGGGAGGCGTACCTCGAATTCAAGGCGGCTCATACCGCTCCGCATTGACGCAGCAGCGTCGCGTCGTTCAGCGCCGGCGCCGCGGATCGTCGATGTGCCAGCCGGCGAGACGGCGAGGTCTCCGGTCGGTCATGGCACCCGACAACCTACCTCTTCCGAGCGGCCCCAGGCGTAGGTCGGCTGCGCGGGTACCCTTGCGCCGTGCCCCGCATCCGCGCCGGTTCGATCGCCGCCCACAAGGAGGCGACGCGTCGCGAGATCCTGGCCGCTGCGGCCGAGCTGTTCCGCGCCCATGGGTTCGCCGACACCCACCTCGCCGACATCACCGCCTTTGCCGGCATCGGGCGCACCACGATCTACGAGTACTTCCTCGACAAGGAGGACATCCTCGTCAACCTCGTCGAGGCAGAGGTTCCCGCGGTGGTGGCAGCGATGCTCGCCGACCTTCCCGATGACCTGGGCACGCGAGAGCGGCTCGGCGAGCTCATCCACCGAGGGCTGGCGTTCGTCTCCACCGACCACGCGCTCGGCTCGATGGTGATGCGCGAACTGCCGGCGCTCACTCCGGCTGCCTCCGCCCGCATCAGAGCAGTGCACGCCCCGATCGAGGCGGAGATCGTTCGGCTGTGTCGCCGCGGCATCGCCTCGGGCGAGTTCCGCTCCTTCGATCCCATCGATGCCGCCCGCCTCGTGTACGGGGTGATGATGGCTGCCTCCCAGACCCTGCTGCGCGATGCCGACGCCAAGCAGCGAATGCACGAGGCCGCCGACACCCTGGTCCGGTTCGTGTTCGATGGCCTGTCCGCCTGAGCAGGCGAAGAGAAACCCCCAGATCCTGGCTTCCCATAGGGCCGAATGCCTCTGGTGGGTGATTCATGACTCTATGAGTCTTGGACTATGCGATTGGAGTTCATGCGCAGAACCGACCTGGCGCTCCGAGCGCTCATGAGCCTCGAGGCTGCAGGGACGTCGGTCCAGGCAGCCGACCTGGCTGAAGCGCTGCACAGCACCCGCCAGTTCGTGCCCCGGGTGATGGCCCCATTGGTGCGGGCCGGATGGGTGTCGAGCCTGCCCGGTCCACGCGGCGGGTATCACCTCACCGCCGACCTCACTGCGACCTCGTTGCTCGAGGTCATCGAACTGATCGAGGGGCCCACCGACGACGGCTCGTGCGTGCTCGGCGGTCCGTGCCGCACCGAAGTCGGGTGCGTCGCCCATCAGGCGTGGTCGGAAGCCCGCCGAGTCCTCCGCGATCGCCTGGCGGCCACACCGGTCGCCTCCGTACCTCGTTTCCAACCGACACACCGACAGACAAAGGGAAGGACATCATGAACGACGGCTTCTGGCACAAGGCATGGCAGTTCGCGCTGCTGTTCGCGGTGATCGCAATGCTCGCCGCGGCCATCGTGGTGCAACAGGGCGACCTCTCGCCCGCCGACGTGCGCGAGATCATCGCCGCCGAGGGAATCACCGCCGGCGACGGCGGCGCGGCCTCCTACCCCACCAACCGCAGCATCCGGCCGGCATTGACCCCGGTCGCCGAACTCACCGACGCAGCGGCGAACGAGATCCATGCGACCTATGCCCCTGAGGCGCCACCCACCATCAACCGCACCGATCAACGGCGGTGGACCGTGGAACTCGAGGTCGTCGAAGGGTTGTGTCCCATCGACCCGGCAAATGGAGTGACCACCCAGATGTGGGGATTCCGCATCGCCGGCGAGACGGAAGTGGTGTGCGGATCCCCCGGTCCCGTGCTGCGCGGTCGAGTCGGCGATGTCGCCGTGATCACCCTTACCAACCTCGCCACCAACACCAGCCCGCACAACATCGACTTCCATGCGGTCACCGGGCAGGGGGGCGGCGCCGCCGGTCTCACCGTCAACCCCGGCGAGACCGCGACGATCCAGATTCGCCTCCTCTATCCGGGCGCCTTCATGTACCACTGCGCCTACGGGGACATCCCGGTGCACATCTCCCACGGGATGTATGGGGTGTTCATCGTCGATCCGGAGACTTCCCTTCCCGCGGTCGATCACGAGTGGGTGATGACCCAGTCCGAGTGGTACGTCTCCGAACCGGATGACTCCGGCTTTGCCGCCTTCGACAACGACGGATTGCGCATGGAGGAACCCCGCTACGTCACCTTCAACGGCACCACCGGAGCCCTCACCGGTGACAACACGCTGGCGATGGCGGTCGGCGAGCGCGCTCGCATCTACTTCGTGAACGAGGGGCTGAACCTCGACTCGAACTTCCACCCGATTGGATCACACTGGGATGCCGTCTACCCCGAGGCGGCCACCCACGCGGCCAACCACGTGATCCGGGGCTCCCAGTCGACCCTCGTGGTCACGGGTGGCGGGACGGTGGTGGAGCTCGATGCCCTGGTGCCCTCGACGATCATCCTCGTCGATCACGCCCTGGTGCGCAGCATCTACAAGGGTGCCCTCGCCACGATCGTGGTCACCGGAGATGCCGATCCCGAGATCTTCGCAGCCGGTGCCAGCGGAGACGACGACCACGCCATGACCACGACGACCACCGAGGCGCTGGCCGTAGGCACCGAGGTGGTGATCCCGCTGAACGCCTTCGACCCGACGCATCCCGAGAACGCCTATGACCCGCTGGACCTCACCATCCCGGTGAACACCACGGTGCGCTGGACCAACGCCGACAGCCAGGTACACACGGTGACATCGGGCGCCTCCAACGGGATCGTGGGCACCCCGGACGGCAGGTTCGCTTCGGAGTTCCTGAACCCGAACGACACGTTCGTGTTCACCTTCACCGAGGCAGGCACCTATCCCTACTTCTGCACCCCGCACCCCTGGATGAAGGGAACGGTCACGGTCACCGAGTGACGATGGAGGGAGCGCTGGAGGGAGGCCCGAGGTCCACTCGGGCCTCCCTCGCGCCGGCCGCCCGGCACATCCCACCGCGGCTGCACCGCTCCTCGTCGCACCACTGGCCGTTTCGCCAATCGCCCGCGCCGGAGGCGTAACCTCCCGCCATGGCACGAACCCTCTTCACCAACGCGAAGATCTTCGACGGCACCTCGACCGCTGCCGCCGAGGGGCAGGTGGTGGTCGAGGACGGGCGCATCACCGAGGTGGGCTCCGGCCTCGACGGCGACACCGTGATCGACCTGCGAGGACGCACCCTCCTCCCGGGCTTGTTCGACTGCCACACCCACGTGATGGTGTCGCACGTCAACATGTTCGCCCTCCTCCAGACCCCGTTCTCGATGGCCTTCTATGAGGCAGAAAGGAATCTTCGGTCGACGCTCGCCGCCGGTATCACCTCGGTGCGCGATGCCGGCGGAGCGGACCTCGGCGTGAAGACCGCGGTCGACACCGGGATGATCGCCGGGCCACGCATGCAGATCTCGCTCTCGATGCTCAGCCAGACCGGAGGCCATGGCGACGACTGGATGCCATCGGGAGCCCACCTCCCGCTGTTCGCCGTGCACCCCGGGCGGCCGGCGACCATCGTCGATGGACCGGAGGAGATGCGGCGCAAGGTGCGCGAACTGATCCGGATGGGGGCCGACGTCATCAAGGTGGCCACCTCCGGCGGCGTCCTCTCTCCGCGCGACGACCCCCGCCACGCCCACTTCACCCCAGAGGAGCTCGCCGTACTCGTGGAGACCGCAGCCGGGCTAGGACGCTTCGTCATGGCCCATGCCCAGGCGACCGATGGCATCAAGAACGCGATCAGGGCCGGGATTCGCTCCATCGAACACGGCATCTTCCTCGACGACGAGGCCATCGACCTCATGCTCGGCAACGGCACCTTCCTCGTGCCCACCCTCGTGGCGCCGAACGGGGTCATCAAGGCCGCCGAGGCAGGCGCCGCCATCCCCGAGGCCTCGGTCCGCAAGGCCCGCGAGGTCGTGGAGATCCATCGCGACGCCTTCGCCCGTGCCGTGGCCGCCGGGGTGAAGGTGGCGATGGGCACCGACAGCGGAGTCACCCCCCACGGGGAGAACCTCGACGAGTTGGCCCTGATGGCTACCGGAGGCATGAAACCGTGGGAGGTGCTCCAGGCCACCACCCGCGTCGCCGCCGAGTGTCTCGGTGTGGAGGCCGATCGCGGCACCATCGCCGAAGGCAAGCGGGCCGACCTGGTGGTGCTCAGCGGCGACCCCTTCGACTTCGTCGGTTTTCGCGACCGGGTGGCGGCGGTGTACCTGGACGGGAAGCTGGTGGTGGGAGGTGTCTGAGCGCAGGCGCGAGTCCGGAAAGCCCCTGAGCCCCGCTATCGTGACGCCTCTCAGAAGCCGTCTTGGAGACATCCCCACCGTGGAAGACCAAACCACTGCCCGGCGCGCCACGCGTCGCCCCCAAGGATCGATGACCGTCCTGGCCGTATCGGAGGAGCCCCGGATCCGCACCGAGGTGCTCCATTTCGCCACCACGGCCCGCAACGAGTTCTGGGACCTCACCGAACTGACCCGCGAGGTCGTCGCCCGCGCCGGCGTGCGCCATGGCCAGGTGACGGTGCACACCCCCCACACCACCACAACCATCATCCTCAACGAGTCCGAGACCGGATTCCTCAATGACTTCCGTCGCTTCATCGACGCCGCCGTTCCCGCCGAGGGCTACTACGAGCACGACGATCACGAGCTTCGCACCGAGAACCTCCAGGAGGACGAGTACCTCAACGGTCATGCCCACATCCGCCAACTCGTCGTCGGCACGGCCTCGGTGACCATCCCCATCGTCGATGGCGAGGTCCTGCTCGGCACCTGGCAGAAGGTGCTGTTCGCCGAATTCGACCAGGCGCGGGAACGACGCGTGGTGGTCCACGCTCAAGGGGTGTAAGGCTCCTCGCAATTCGCAATTCGCAATTCGCCAGAAGCCCTCGCTGGACCGCTGCAATTCTGACGAATTGCGCCGAGAACCGCTCTCGGTCCCGGATCCTGAGCCACCCTGCCCGACCCAACGCGGGGATCGGGACTGGCGAATTGCGAACTGCGACCTACACCCGATGACCGCGACCGTCCCGTAGGCTGCTCGCGGCGAGTGCTCGGCAAAGGGGGATTGCCACTCGGCGACCAAGGCGGCGCAATGCGATCGGCGACTCCCGGGGATGACCGAACCGTGACAGGATCGAGACCCTGATGGTGCGGTTCGTGTCACGACGCATCCTGTGGGGGCTCGTCACCCTGTTCCTGGTGGTGACGATCGCCTTCTTCGCCGTCAACCTGCTGCTCCCCTATGACTATGCGGTTGTCCTGGGACAGCGACCGCGGCCGATCGAGCAGCTTCGCCAGCAGCTCGGGCTGAATCGCCCCCTGTGGGTGCGGTGGCTCGAATACATGTGGGGCTTCGTGCGGGGGGATCTCGGCGAGTCGTATGACGGGTACCGAGTCACCACCCACATCTCGGCCGTTCTGCCGGCGACCGTGGCGCTATTCGCCGTAGGAGGCGTCGTCGCCTACCTGTTCGGTGAGTGGCTGGGACGGCTCGTGGCATGGAGTCGATCGAGAGTCCTCGGCGCGACGAGCAGCACGCTGAGTGTGCTCTTCTTCTCGGCGTTTCCCCCGTTTCTCGTGTTCGTGCTCCTGTACTTCGGCCGTGACCGCGTGTTCCAGGTGCGGTCGTGGTTCGGGCTGGGCCCGGTCGGTGGTCCCATGCCCCTGGGACCGGTCGTCACCGTGCTCGCGGTGGGCCTGCCGGTGGCTCTCATCGCCGGAGTCGGCTTGCGGAGTTGGGCGCGACGCCAGCAGCGCCGGGTGCTCGGGTTACTGGCGATTCCCCTCGGCGTCGCCGGACTCGTGATCGGCCTGCTCGCCAGCGGGCTGTGGGCAGAGGCCATCAATCGGCTGCTGTGGCCGGGTGCGGTGGTCTCCGCAGTCGCACTGATCCTCATCGCCTTCGGCGAAACCATGCTCGTGATGCGTGCCGGGGTCGACGCGGAGATGACCGAGGACTACGTGTTCACCGCCCGGGCCAAGGCCGTCCCCGGGCGTCTGATCCGTGACCGACACCTCGCCCCCAACGCAGCGCTCCCGGCGATCTCGCGACTGTTCACGAGCATCCCCTACCTGCTCGGCGGTCTGGTCATCATCGAGGCGGCATCGGGAATGCCCGGACTCGGAAGTGTCTTCCTTGGATCGATCGAGACGGGCGACGTGCCGGTCATCATCGGGATCATCGCCGTGATCGGGATCATCGGCCTGGCGCTCCGCATCGGGCTCGACGCCGTCCAGGCCGTGATCGACCCGAGAATCCGGACCGACGGGGGCCGCCCGTGATCACGACCACCAGCAGCTATGAGATCGCGGGGTGGGCGGACACGCGGACCCGGATTCGAAACAGCAAGATGGTCGTGACCGGTCTGTTGCTGCTCTCCCTCTTCGCCCTGTTGGCCTTCATCCACCCGGTCCTGCAGGCCACGATATGGTCCGATAGCCAGGCCGTGTACCGGCCCGTGACCGGTCACGACCCGCTGATCAGCCATCCGTCGGGACCGTCCGTCGATCACCTTCTCGGCACCGACCCCCTCGGACGAGACGTGCTGAGCCTCATGACCTACGGCCTCCGCCCCACCTTCCTGGTTGCAGTCGCCGTCGCCCTCAGCGCTGGGACGGTCGCCATGATCGTCGGAACCTCGGCAGCCTTCTTCAGGGGCAGATACGACCGGGTGATGACACACGTCGCCGACGCGGTCGTGCTGCTTCCCCCACCCCTGGTGTTCCTCATCGCCTCCAAGCGTGGCCTCCTGGGTCCGTTCGAGCTGGGACTCCTCTACGGCCTCTTCGCGGGCCTCGGATCCGCCGCAATCGTGGTGCGATCCCGGGCACTGGCGATCATGGCGAAGCCGTTCATCGATGCGGCCCGTTCGGTGGGCGGTGGCCCCCGCTGGATCATCGCCCACCACGTCCTCCCCGGTGTGATCCCCCACGTCGCGGTGGTGGTGCTGGCCAGCGTCGTCGGGGCGCTGGTCACCCAGGGGTTCGTCGAGTACCTCGGCATCTTCGAGTACCGCTACGGCCTCGGGAATCTCGTCTACAACGCGATCACCTACCAGCGCGCCCTGGGCACGGGTGTGCCCTGGAGCGCCCTCATGGCCGGGGCGCTCGGGATCTCGCTCCTGGCTTCGGCCTTCTACCTGATCAGCTCGGGGCTCAGGCAGGTCATCGACCCGCGGCGATCCGGGCGGAGGGCGTAGCGATGGACCGGGGAACCCGCCTCGGGAGGGATGTCCTCGCTGGGTCGATCACCATCGGGCTCGTCGTCGCGGCCACCGTCCTCGCCAGTTGGGCGTTCGTGCCGGAGACCGTCACCGACACCACAACGGGGAGCACGGAGGCCTCGGCCGCGATCGACCCGGTCGCCGAGATCGCAGCCCTCCCCGATCCCGCGGCGCTGATGTATGCATCAGGGGCCGTCGAGGGACGCCTGCTGTTCGACGGAATCGTGCCCCACTTCGAGTGGGGACCCCAGGACACGTCCTCGAACGACATCGACGTCCAGTACCGGGGGTCCGGGATCAAGCTCACCCTGGTGGCCAAGGGCGTCATCATCGGCGAGCGCCGCACCGACCGCGTCACCGCGGTCCTCACCGTGCAGGGCATGACCTTCTTCGCCCACGACGGCGAATGCGAACTGCTCGTGGCCCGCTTCGAGTACCTGGAACCGACCGACGGCACCTCGCGACTCGTTCCTTCGTTCGCCGGGATGATGACCTGCGCGGTCAGCGAGGTGCGCTCCGGCGACGCCCTCTCCTACACCGTGGCGTTCGACCGCTAGTCACACCACGAGCAGCACGAGGCCCATGGCGATGACCGCCGCGCTGGCTGCTCGCGCTCGGCCGAAGGGCTCGCCGAGCAGCAACCAGCCTCCCAGGGCGCCGAGCACCACCGAGGTTTCTCGCACCGCAGCAACGGCACCGAGGGGGGCCTCTCGCGCCGCGATGAGCACCAGCAGGTAGGCGAACGCGGAGGCGGCCCCTCCGAGGAGCTGCCGACCGCCGCCGCGCCGGGCCGCCAACATCGCCGTCCTCCAGCCCCGCCGCACCAGGGCAACGACCGACAGGGTCACCGCATTGGTGAGCAGCAGCGCGGCCGTGTAGCGCAGGCTCCCACCCTCGGCACGCTCCGCGGCACCATCGACCAGGGAGTACCCGGCGATGAAGCCCCCGCAGGCCAGCGCCCACATGATGCCGCGGCCGGGGTGGCGGATCACCGCAAGGATGCCACCGGCGATGAGGACCACCCCGAGCACACCGAGACCCCCCAGGGTGTCGTCGAGGAAGACCGCGGCCCCGACGGCCACCACCAGCGGCGCCGTCCCTCGGGCCACCGGATAGACCACCGAAAGATCGCCGCGCTCGTAGGCGCCGACCAGCGTGAGGCCGTAGCCGAGATGGAACACCCCGGATGCCAGGAGCGACGGCCACCGATCCGCCGGATATCCATCGGCGATGAGCGAAGGTGCGAGGACGAGAGCGCCGGCGATCGCCTGCATCGCCGCTGCCACGAGGCGATCACCACTCGCCTTGAGGAGCAGATTCCACCCGGCGTGAAGCACTGCGGCCGCCAACACGACGGCAAGGGCGGAGAAGGGCACCTTCCGAGGCTAGAGGGGGTGCGCCCGGTTGGGCAGGCGGTCAGAATGGGCGGGGGGCGCAGGAGACGCCATGCCGCGACGCCACAGACACTCGGGTGAGCCCGGTAAACCTTCCCGGCTTCTCCTTGGAGTGATCGACGAGATGGGCGCGGACAGTCTCGTGGCCGGACACGGCGCGGCGTTTGTCGCCGCCCCGACGGTCGGCGCCCTGGAGGACTTCGATCGGTTCTATGCGAGAGAGTTCCCGAAGATGGTGAACGTCGCATACGCGCTGTCGGGAAGTCGAATGGCGGCGGAGGATTTGGCCCAGGAGGCGATGATCGCCGCCTACCGGAGGTGGGACGAGGTCGGCCGACTGGAACGCCCCGGCGGCTGGGCACGCCGGGTCGTCCTCAACCGGGCTGCCTCGGCCTACCACCGCCGCAAGGCCGAGGCCCGAGCACTCCTCCGCCTCGCCCCCTTGCGCGGCGGCACTCCGGCGCCGCTGAGTGAGGACACGGCCGGGTTCTGGCGCGCAGTGCGCCGACTCCCCCGGCGCCAGGCCGAGGCGATCGCACTCCACTACCTCGAGGACGCCTCGGTGGCGGAGATCGCCACCGTGATGGGATGCGCCGAGAACACCGTGAAGGTCCACCTCCACCGCGGGCGAAACGCGCTGTGCGCCATGTTGGGCCTCGAGGAGTGACGATGCGACTGGATGACCGAGCACGCCGGGCTGCCGAAGAGCTGACCGAAGCGATCCGTGCGGCCCGGTTCACGGTGCGCTCCCCCGCGATCGATTCGAGGGTGTCCTGGCCGACGGTGGCGGTGACGACACTCCTCGTCGCCGTGGCGGTCGGTGCGCCGCTGCTGTGGACCGCCACCCGCAGCCATCCCGTCGGAGGCGTGCCCGCCAACACCACCGCGGCTCCCACCGCGGCAACGACCACCACGACGTTCGCCATACCGTCCTTCCCGGCCGCCACCGTCGAAGAGCTGATCACGGGGTTCTACGCCGCACTCAACGACCGCGACGACGAGGCCGTCAGGTCGCTCTCGCGAGTGGGTGCCCGGCACACCGTCTATGTCGCCGAAGCCGACGCGGCGGGCATCACGGCCACCTTCGCCTACAAGAGCCACCGCATCTCCGACGATGGCATCGAGCAGATCGAGATCATCGGCGAGCCCATCGAGTCCGGCGCCACGGTGACGGTGCCGGTGCGGTACCGCTACTCGGGAGCCACCGAGGTCTACGAAGGCTTCGACGTGATGGTCGTGACCCGGGTGCCGGACGGGTTGCTCATCGCCGGCGGCGCCTCCTTCCTGGGCGCTTCGGGCCTGACCATCGACCCGACGACCTCGGCCACGAGCGAGACCGAGCGCGCCGCCTGGAATGCCGACGACCGCGACGGGGTACTGGCCGTCTTCGCCGACGATGGGTTCCTCTGGGACGACCTCACCGATCCCGACGCCATCTACGCCGGCGACGACCTCTGGGCCTTCGTCTCCGGAAGCCTGTGGTTCGAGGTCGACTTCACGGCCGAGCCCATCCTTTCCGGTCCCTTCGCGGCCATCCCGACCCGCCTGGTCGCCACCGGTAGCAGAAGCGACGGCATCACCCTCTACCTGGTGCGGGATGGGCGAATCGTCGTGCAGGCCTTTGCCCAGTGACGTGGCCCGGGATCGCGGCTGCGAGAACCCGGGGCGTGGCACACCTCACTGCCGCGCCTCGGTAAACCTCACCGGCTTCTGTGAGGAGTGAGGGATGAACCGCGGGCTCCGAGGGATCTACCCGACAGAAGCCCGGACACCGAGGAGGTGCTCGATGCACAGATCCCATCGTTTCTCCGCCCGGGCGTGGTCCGCCACGGGCTTGGCCCTCATGGTCACGATCGGAGCGATGGCGGCATGCTCCGACGACGCGGCGGAGCCGCCCGCCACGAGCGCGGAGGCAACCACCACGACCCAGGCAACCACCACGACCGGTGCGGCCACGACGGTCGCAGCGGCGAAGACTCCGGCAGCCACCGTCGACGAACTGGTGGCTGGCTTGTACGCGGCGCTCAACGCCCATGACGACGACGCCTTGCGGGCGCTCTCGACGGATGAGGCGCGCCACGCCGTCTACTGGGCGAACGCCTCGTCGCAGGGGATCCAGGCCGACTTCGCCATCGCCACGTACCGCATGGCGACTTCCGGTATCGAAGAGATCGAGATCCTCGGCGATCCCATCGTGTCCGGTCAGACCGTTACCGTTCCGGTCCGCTACCACTATGCCGGTGAGGGCCCGTACATCGGTTTCGACGTGCTGGTGACCGGGGCGGCGGCGGGGGGCCTGCTCCTCGCCGGCGGGACCACCCTGTTCGCCGACGAGAGCCTCACGCTCGACCCGACCGCGCTCGTGGTCGTCGAGGCGGAACGCATTGCATGGAATGATGGCGATGCCGATGCCGTGCTCGACACGATTGCCGAGAACGGCCTCTTCTGGGACGACCTCACGAACGTAGAGGCCACCTACCAAGGAGACGAGTTGCGCGGCTTCGTCATGTCGAGCCTGTGGTTCGAGGTCGAGACCACCGGCGAGCCGACTCCCTCCGGGCCGTTCCTGGCCGTTCCGAACCGGCTCGTCGCCGCGACCGACGAGAGTGAGGGGATCAGCATCTACCTGATCCGCGACGGGAAGATCACCCTCCACTCCTTCGCCCAGTAGCGCGGCAGGCCGCCCGGAAGCCGGATGGGCCGCCGCAAGCGGCCCATCCGGCGCGCCACCCGGTTCCCGGACCCTCGGGCGCGTGCAACCACCGAGACGCCCATGCTCTGGTCGATCGCAACGTGGTCGGAAACCCAGTCCTCGAGGCGTGGAAAACAAGACGGGTGCCCGACCTGCGCCGGGCGTCGGTGGCCGCGGAGCGCCGCCAAACCAGGGCCGATGGTCACCGGCCGAATGGGTCATTGCGACATGGTGTCGACGACTCAATGAGCTCAGGATTGCGACGAGTTCCTCACGATCGGAGGGAAGGAATGGAGCTCACCTCGAGAGAGACGTGGACGGTGCTCCACGGCCTGGTGTTCGGAACCGTGTTCCTGCTGGCCTTCGCCGGGGGTCTCGCCGGTCTCTGGAGCCTGCGGCCGGGGTTCCTGACGACGGCCGGGATCAAGGAGCGGATGCGGCGCCTGTACATCGGGTCGTGGCTGATGGCCGGAACCGCCTTCGCCACGGTGATATCCGGAACCTGGATCGTGTATCCCTGGTACCGGGCCGGGTTGGCCAAGGTGGGCGACAACGCCTACGCCGGATGTGCCGGTCTGGTGCAGCCGGGCCCGACCTGCTCGCCGCGCGACTTCCTGAAGTCGAATGTGTCGGGCGACACCGAGTCGTGGCACACGTTCGGCATGGAGTGGAAGGAACACATCAGCTGGGCAGCGCCGATCCTGGCAGTGGCGGCGGCATTCCTGATCACCTACTACGGGCCGCGGCTGATCAGCCGCAAGTGGCTGCGTACGGCGGTGCTGGTGATGTTCGTGGCAGCATTCGCCGCGGCGGTGATCGGTGGAGCGTTCGGTGCGTTCCTCAACAAAGTCGCGCCGATCGACTGAGGGAGAGACACCATGACGCAAACCAAGAAGCATTACGACGCGGAAACGGCGCCCGAACTCGCCGCGCTGAACCTCGCCGACAAGCCAGACGGGCCTGCGGCGGCGGCAATGATCGCGGCAGGGGCAGGGGTCTTTCTCCTCGGCTTCTTCACGACCGGAGCCGTGATCTGGGAGGGGCTGAAGTCGTTCCTCACGGACTTCCAAGGTTCCCGTGGGGTCGGCTCGCTCGCAGGCAAGACAACGCTCTCGGTGCTGCTGTGGCTCGTGATCTGGGGCGCCCTGGCATTCCTCTGGAAGGGCAAGGACGTCGACATCAAGGTGGCCTTCCGCA
>JACRIT010000034.1 GCA_016215655.1 Acidimicrobiia bacterium | reverse complement strand
TCTTCTCGACGCGGCTCCTCCAGGGCCGGCCGAGCCCGAAGTGGCTCCTCGACCTCCATCGCTTTCTCGGCGGGTTGGCGGTGCTGTTCACCGCGATCCACCTCGGCGGGCTCGTCGCCGACACCTACGTCACGTTCGGCCCATCGGACCTCCTCGTTCCCTTCGCTTCGGAGTGGCAGCCGGAACCCGTGGCCTGGGGAATCGTCGCCATGTACCTGCTGGTTGCCGTCGAAGGGACCTCTCTGGTGATGAAGCGGCTTCCGCGACGCCTGTGGCGCGGGATCCACTTCGGCAGCTACGCCATGTTCTGGATGGGTGTCATCCACGGGGCACGGGCGGGCACCGACGCAGGGCACATCGCCTACATGGCCGGAACCAGCGCCGCCGTCCTCGCCGTCGTGTTCCTCACCGCCTACCGGGTGGTGGGGGTGCGCAAGTCGCGGCGCAACCGGGCCGCCGGAGCCGGACGGCCGGGCACGCCCTCCCCGAAGACCACTCCGCTGGCACCCGCCATCGGATCGGCAGCGGGTGGCTAGCCTCGACCGATGGGTTCGACGCGCTGCTTCTGCACGGCCACCTTCGATGGTGACGACGATGCCCTCGTCGTGATGATGAAAGAGCACCTCGAGACGGCTCACGGCCTCGCCGTAGGCCCCGTGATGGTGCGCAACGCCATCGAGCGCCAGCGGGTGCTCGATCCCCAGCCCGAGCGGCTCGCCGTCATCGACGAGGTCGTGGTGACTCCCGTCTCCGCTGCCCTCGTGGGCGACTTCCTCGAGTTCTTCGATACGACCGCGTTCGCCGACAACGTCGGCTGGGCGTCGTGCTACTGCATGTTCCATCACCTCGATCCCGGCACGTGGGAGACCCGGTCCTGGCAGACGAACCGCGCCGAGATGGCCGAACGCCTCCGCAGCGGCGCGTCCACGGGGGTGCTCGCCCATGTCGATGGAGTCGTTGCCGGCTGGGTCAATGCCGGCCGGCGATCTGCATATCCCGCCCACCGTCTCGGCGACAGGCGCGATGACGAGACAGGCGCCATCGTGTGCTTCGTCGTCGGGCCCGCATATCGGGGTCATGGCGTGGGGATGACGCTGCTCGATGCGGCCTGTGAGCTGCTGCGCGATGTCGGATGCACCGCGGTCGAGGCGTATCCGTCTCCGGACCCCAGATCGGCGGCGGCCGCCTACCGCGGAACCGCGGAGATGTATCGGCGTGCCGGATTCGTCGGCGGCGACGACGGGATCTGGCGGCGGTCACTGTGACGGGGCGGGAATCGAAGGGGGGTATCGTGAAGGCTGCCGGCGGCCCCGCCGTCGGAGGCACCGAAGAACCGCCGCCGGTCCGCCCCGGCGCCGAAGAGGAGGTGGGCCGTGAGACGGTCTGCGACTCTGCTGCTGACCCTGCTGCTCCTCGCCGCCGGATGCGGTGACGACGAGGGGGCCACCACGGTCACCTCGCCGATCTCGACCACCGCGGTGACGACGACCACGGTGGCCCCGACGACGACTGCGGCGACCACGACCACGGCTCCGACGACGACGGCTCCGACGACGATGGCGACCACGACGATGGCGACCACGCTCTATCAGATCGACCCGACCGACTTCTTCCCGGACGTGTTCGGCGCCCCCGGCGATCCCCACGGGTCGGGCTGCGTGGTGGGAGCAGACGTGCTTCCTGCCGGGGTCTGGTTCGGGTTCGCCGAGGCGGTGTCCGGCGGGGTGATCACATTCGACCTTGCCTGCTTCTTCACCGGAGACGCCGCGGTTGCCGCCGCCACCGCCGATGGCGAGGAGGCGTTCGACTTCTACGTGCGCAACCAGAACCCGAAGGTGTACAGCGTGCCGATCTCGCCCACGGCGCAGGTGTACTACGTGGACATGATCACCGGCCCGGAGCCCACACCGATCGCGGTGAGCTCGTGGCCCACCGCGGATTCCTTCACCACGTGCCCCGGCGAGTACTGCCCGGTGTGGCTGTACGTCAATGGTGGTGTCGCCACCGGCATCGTCGAGCAGTACCTGCCGTGACGGACCGGTGATGGCAGCTCTCCGGAGGGGGTTCCTCCCGTGAGGTTCGCCGCGCCCGCCGCCTCCGATGGCGACGACGATGTCGGCGATGGCGGCAAGGCCACGACGATCGTGGAGCAGTCCCTGCTCTGACCCCGCTCGCAGGCGGGAGTGCCGCGGAACACGGCCGGCCAGGACGGCGTTGGAAGACGACATGGCCGATTCTGCCGTCATACTGGCGCTGCGAGTCGCTCGGGGACTCGCGATGGCCGCGATCCCGCAGCCGGCGTTGTCGTACCGGAGACACCCGTGACGGCGCTGCGCATGCCCTCAGGGTTCGTCGGTCACGGCAATCCCATGAACGCTCTGGGCGGGTCCCTGGCGGACGCCTGGAAGGCGTGGGGAGCATCCCTCCCCCGCCCCGAGGGGGTGCTCGTCATCTCGGCACACTTCGAAGCGGCACCCCCGACGCTGTCGTCGACCACCGGGGCAGGGCTCATCTACGACTTCTCGGGGTTCCCGGAGGCGATGTATCGCCTCGAATACTCGCCACCCCCGGCCCCCGCCCTCGCCGGGGCGGTGGAGCGCTTCCTGGCCCCCGAGTTCGTCACGGTGCGGGCCGAGGATCGCGGCCTCGACCATGGTGCGTGGGTGCCCCTGCTCCACCTCTTCCCCGCCCACGATGTCCCCACCGTGCAACTGTCGATCCCGTGGACCGACGACCCGGCGGCGATGCTCGACCTCGGTGCGCGGCTGTCGCCGCTCCGCGCCGCGGGATACCTCATCCTGGGCAGCGGCAACATCGTCCACAATCTGCGCCGGGTCGACTGGAGCGACACCGGCAGCGTCGTCGGCTGGGCAGGCGAGTTCGATGGGTGGGTGGCCGAGATGCTGCGCACCACCCCCGAGGCGCTCGCCGCGTACCGCGAGCATCCGTTGGCGCGTACCGCGCATCCCACGCAGGAGCACTTCGTGCCCCTGTTGGTGACACTCGGTGCCGCCGGCGATGGGGAACCCGCCTTCCCGGTCGCCGGGTTCGAGCTGGGATCGATCAGCGCTCGCTGCGTCGAATTCAGTTGAGCGACGGGTCCACCGGGTAACCGGCGAGGAGCCGGATCGGATCGGGCTGGCGACGCAGCACCCGTCGCCACAGTCCTCCGGGATCGGGGGTGAAGACGTCGTCGGTCGTGGCATCGGCCACGACCCAATCACCCCGCGAGATCTCGTCCTCGAGCTGGCCCGGCCCCCATCCGGCATACCCGGCGAAGATGCGCAGGCGGCGCACCGGGACCGGCGGCCCGTCGAGATCGGCGAGCCACATGCCCATCCCGACCTGCTCCCACGCGTCGTGTGGCTGGTCGGATTCGGCGAGCGCGATGGCGATCTCCGGCTCCACGGGTCCTCCGGAATGCACCGGGTCCGATACCCGCCAGCCGGGAGGCAGCCGGTCGGCGCTGAGGTCGGTCGGGCGATTCAGCACCACGCCCACCGCCCCGGGCTCCCCGTGGTGGATGACCAACACCACGCTCGCGGTGAAGTTCGGGTCGAAGAGCGTGGGTGAGGCCACGAGCAGGCACCCGGTGAGCGACACCAAGCCATCATCCCACGCCTGCGACGACAGACGTCTGGCGGGGGTCCCGGCGGGGAGCGCGGCTCACCGGAGGTGCGTGATGAGTTCCCGGGCCTGGTCGATCCAATGGTCGTCGTTGATCCGTTCCGGATAGACGGGAAGGAGGGGGCCGATCCGTGCGATGTCGGCGGCGGTGAACGCCGCGATCTGGTGCAGCGAGGTGATCCCGTTGGCGGCGAGGATGGCGGCGATGCGGGGGCCGATGCCGCGGATGAGGAGCACGTCGTCGCGGGGCGACGGCACCGCGGGGGCAGCCGGCTGGGCCAACTCGCGTTCGAGGCGAGCGATGGTCTCCTGGAGGGGGAAGGTGGCCGCGGCCACTGCCCGGGTAACTTCCTCGGAGCGCCCCTCGGTGGCGGCGCGCCGTTCCAGGCGAGCGTTGCGTTCGCGTTCGGCGGCGAGGAGGGACCGCAGGTGGGCGATCTCATCGTCCGTCGAACGTGATCGAATCGCTGCCGTCTCCAGGTCGGCAACACGTCGCCTGGCCTCGGCGAGCTGGGCGACGAGGTCGGCGGAGGTCGCCTCGACACGCCGGGCGGCGGCCACCTCGGCCTGGGCGGCGCCGAGACGGGTCTCGAGCCGCGCCGCGTCGGCCCGGATCACCTCGAGCGTCTCGGTGGCCTCCTTGAGGTCCGTCTCCAGTTCGGTGATCCGGATGTCCCGAGCCTCGATGTCGAGGTACAGGCGCTCTAGTGAGGCGATGCGCTCATTGAGACGCTTCGACTCGGAGTTGCGGATGGCGGTGACAGCGGCGAGCCGCTCCTCGAGATCACGGATCTCGGCCTCCCGGGCGAGGAGGCGGGGAGACGGCTCGTTGGGGTGATCCGCTCCCGGTGACCTCGGCTGGGCGATGCCGGCGACCGCAGCGGCGATGCGATGGTCGGCCTCCTCCCGCACCCGGGCGATCTCGGCAGCAAGCCGATCGACCTCGAGACGCGAGGCGACGGCGCCGCGCCGGGCCTCCTCGAGCTCGCCGCGGAGGAGCGCCGCTTCCGCCGCGGTGTTCTGATCGCCGGGTGTCGTCCACGGATCCGGCGGGAGGAGGGCGGGCAGCACGGCGGCGGGGTGGGGCGCCCGGGTGAGGGCGAGGGTCGTCTCGAGCGCCTCCACCCGATCGCGCAGTCGGTCGACCTCGACGAGGGCGCCATGGAGTCGGACGCGCAGTTCATCGGACTCCGATGCCGGGACGGAGACGGGGACGGGGACCGACGGCGGGTTCATGGCGGCCACACGTGCGGCCTCGAGGTCCTCATGGAGCTGCGAGATCTCCCGCCGGGCGGCGAGCAGCTCGCCTTCGAGGGCGGCGATCCGCTCGCCGGCGGTCCCTGCGGCAGCACGATGCTCGAGGACCGACTCCTCGGCGCGACCGAGCTCGCCCCGCAGCCCGGCCAGAGCGGCTTCCTGGGTCGCGGCGGCGGCGTGCGCGGCGGCGATGCGATCTTCGAGCGAGGTGACGCGATCGCCGAGGGACGTCGCCGTGCGGGTCGCCGTCTGGGCGACCCAGGCTGCCTCACGCTCGCCCGCCCGGGCCACCGCCAGGTGCTCGCCGATGGTGGTGGCGATCTCGGCCGACGCCATCGCCTCGGCGCGGGAGGCGGCGACCGCGGCCCGCAGCCGCCGCCCGCGGCGCCGGGCCATCATGGCGAGCAGGAGGGCGCCGAGGAGCCCGGCACCACCCGCGGCGAGCGCGACGATGGTCGTGGCGTCCATGGGCGCAGTTTACGAGCCGCGACTCGGGACATGCCGGGCTGCACCATCCGAACGCCGCGGGTAGGTTCGCACCCATGAGGGTTCGTCGCGGCCGCCACGAAGACCTCCTTGCCATCGGACGCCTGGCCGAGGCCGGTTTCTGGGATGGCTACACGGGTCTGCTCCGGCCCGAGACCATCGGCAGGATGCTCTCTGCCGCCTACTCCCCCACTGCCGTGTCGCGTCGATTGCTCCGGGGCGGTGTCGTGGTCGCCGAAGGCGACGCGGGGCTCGCCGGGTTCATCGATGCGATCTCCGTCGACCACGGGATGGACGTATCGGTGATCGCCATCGACCCGGGGTTTCGACGGCGCGGCATCGGGCGGGCCCTGGTCGAGGAGGCCACGGAGCCCCGCCAGACGGCTCCGTTGTGTGCCGACGTGCTCCTCGGCAACCTCGAGGCCGAGAGCTTCTTCGAGCGACTCGGCTTCGTGCCTGGCGAAGTGGTACCGGGTGCCTGGTTCGACGAGGAGGTGGTCGAGCGTCGATGGTGGCTGGAGGCCCGGCGGATCGGTCACTCCGGCATGTGACGTCGGCTCGATCTTGGGCCGACTTCGCATCGAACCCGTGCTCCATCCGCTGGGCCTCGACACGCCGTGGGCCGGAGACGGCCCGCTAGCCTCGGTCGGAATGGAAGCTCACTCGGTGGCACGGCTCCCCAAGGTGCTCTTGCACGACCACCTCGACGGTGGGCTGCGACCCGAGACGGTGGTCGAGCTCGCTGCCGCCGCGGGCTATCGGAACCTGCCGCAACCTGACGCCGCAGGGATGCGGACCTGGTTCCACCAGGCGGGGGCGGATTCTCTCGAGGACTACCTGGGTGCCTTCGCCCACACCTTTGGCGTGATGCAGACCGAGGAGGCGATGCGCCGGGTGGCCTATGAGGCGATCGAGGACCTGGCGCGCGACGGCGTCGTCTATGCGGAGATCCGCTTCGCTCCGTCACTCCACATCGCAGGGAAGATGACGAGGGACGATGCCATCACCGCGGTCCTGACGGGTATGGCCGAAGCGGAGGCCGCCTTCGGTACGCCCGGGCGGGTGATCGTCGATGCCTTGCGCGACCGGGACGACTCGGTCGAGGTGGCCGAGGCGGCGGCCCGGTTCGCCGGGGCCGGGGTGGTGGGGTTCGATCTCGCCGGTCCTGAGGCGGGGTTCCCTCCGGACATGCATCGCCGGGCGATCGACATCGCACGTCACGCCGGCCTCCACCTCACCATCCACGCTGGTGAGGGCGACGGCGTGGCGAGCATCGCCGGAGCGCTGGCCTGCGGCACCGAACGCATCGGCCACGGGGCGCGCATCATCGAGGACACCACGGTGCGCGAGGGCCGAGTCGTCGGCATGGGACCTGTGGCGCGCCAGGTGCACGAGCGGCAGATCCCCCTGGAGATCTGTCCGACCTCGAATCTCGACACGAAGATGTATCCCTCGGCCGCCGACCACCCGATCGGCATGCTGTACCGGGCAGGCTTCGCCGTCACGATCAACACCGACAATCGCCTCATGAGCGCCACGAGCATGGGACAGGAGTTCGCGTTGGTGGCCGCGCACTGTGGCATGGAGGAGGCGGACCTGCATGCCATCACCCGCACCGCGGTGCGCGTTGCCTTCTGCGACGAGACGACGCGCCACGCCGTCGCCTCGCGGGTGGGTTGACCGGGCGACTCACCCGGCCAGGCGAGCCTCGATCCAGTCGGCCACTGCGGTGGTGGCGGCCAACCCGCCCTCCTCGTTGAAGATCTCGTGACGGAACTCGGGGAACTCCCGCCGCTCCACACCCGGTATGCCGGCGAGCGCCTCGGATGCCCGGGGGGGAATGATGGGATCGGCGGCGCCGTGCAGCACCAGTGTCGGGATGCGGAGTCCGGCCAGGTCGGCGCGAGCCCGGGCCGCGGCGCGCAAGGCATGACGGCCGTATCCCGTGGTGGTGTGGTGCAGCACGAGCGGATCGGCAAAGTAGCGCTCCCCCACCGTGGGGTCACGCGACAACTGGTCCCCCCGCAGACCATTGCGGATGTGGAGCTTCGGGGCGATGGTGCCCAGGATCCGGGCGGCCACCTGTTTGGACCGGGGCAGGTCGTTCTCCAGGGCCGGGGCGCTGAGCACGAGCAGGTCGGGTGCGGGTCGGTCGCTCAGGGCATAGGAGAGGGCCACCAGGCCCCCCAGGGAGTGGCCGAGAAGGACGACCGGGGAGTTGCCCCCTCGGGCCTCGGCGATGTCGCCGGCGAGATCGTCGAGGTGGTGCTCCCAATCGCGCAGGTGGGCGCGGCGGCCCCCCGAGGACCCGAAGCCGCGCAGATCGGTCGCCCGTACGGCGTGACCGCGCCCCGCCAGCATCTCGCCGACGTGGCGATAGCGCCCGGCATGCTCACCGAGCCCGTGGACGAGGACCACCGTGGAGCGGGGACGCCCCGGGGGATCCCAATGATGGCTGGCGAGCGTCGTGCCGTCGGCGGCGAGTCGGGTCCTCATGTGCCGTCCTCGAGGTCGTTCCAGGTGAGCACCGGCTTGCGGGCCGCCAGGGCGTCATCCGGCCGGGAGACGGGCGTGAGGTGGGGGGCGTGGTGCACCGACTCGGGATCGGCGGCAGCGCGGGCGGCGATGCGGTCGAAGGCGGCGGCGATCGCCTCGACGGTTTCCGGGGACTCCGTCTCGGTGGGCTCGATCATGAGGGCCTCCTCGACGATCAAGGGAAAGTACACCGTGGGGGCGTGGAACCCCTCGTCGAGCAGCGCCTTGGCGACGTCCATCGCCCGGACACCGGTGGCATGCTTGAGATCCGCCGCGGATGCCACGAACTCGTGCATGCAAGGACTGGCGAAGGGGATGGTGTAGGCCTTCGAGAGCCGCGAGGCGAGGTAGCGGGCATTGAGCACGGACCGCTCGGCCACACGCCGCAATCCGGGCCCGCCGAGGGCGAGCATGTAGGTGAGGGCGCGCAGCACCACGAGGAAGTTCCCGTGGCGACCGTGAACTCGTCCGATGGAGTGGTCGGGCATCACCCAGCGGAGACCATCGGCGGTGCGGCGCGGCACCGGGCCGGGGAGATAGGGGGCGAGGCGCTCGACCACCGCCACCGGCCCGGCGCCCGGACCGCCACCGCCGTGAGGGGTGGCGAATGTCTTGTGGAGGTTCGAGTGGACGATGTCGAATCCCATGTCGCCCGGCCGGACCACACCGAGGATCGCATTGAGGTTGGCGCCGTCGTAGTAGACGAGTCCATCGGCGCCGTGCACCACCTCGGCGATCTCGGCGACGTGCTCCTCGAACAGTCCCAGGGTGTTGGGGTTGGTGAGCATGAAGCCGGCGGTGTCGTCGTCGACGGCACCCCGCACCGCCTCGACGTCGACCATCCCTCGCGAATCACTCGGAATCGAGCGGGCGCGAAATCCTGCCAGGGTCACTGACGCCGGGTTGGTCCCGTGTGCCGAGTCGGGGATGAGGATCGTCGTGGGGTTGCGACCGCGGCCGCGGTGGTACGCCCGC